>NZ_JASJVF010000002.1:0-73958 GCF_035019805.1 Cryobacterium sp. 10I1 | reverse complement strand
ACCCTGGATCGTGCTCCTGTTGTTGTCCTCCCGGCCGGAGGGAGCGGTCGCATACAACACCGGCAGCGGGGTTGCCGTGATCGTCTCCGGACTTGTGGTGTCGGTGATCGCATACCGCCTGATGGTCTTCATCGGCCGCCTGCCCGAGGAACGCCGGTGGTTCCGGTGAGCGCCCCGCTCGCGTGGGGTGTGTTCTTCGGCGCGGTGCTCGGTATCGGGCTCTGGTCGCTCGTGAGCGTCTTCCCCCGGCTCAGCCGGCCCCGCCTGGCCGACCGGTTGGCCCCGTACATCCTGGACGTGTCGCCGGAGGCCCGCGCGTTCGTCGGGCGCACCACCGTCGATCCGATCCCGGTGCTCGGCACCCTGTTCGTGCCGGTCTTCGGCCGGCTTCGACGCGGACTCGCGGCTCTCCTCGGCGGTTCCGACACCGTCGAACGGCGTCTCCGGCAATCGGGGTACCGGCGCAGCCTCGACGAGTTCCGCTCCCAGCAGCTCGTCTGCGCACTCCTGTCCCTGGCCGCCGGCCTCGTCGCGGTCGTGTTCGTCCCCGCCCTGCACGCCCTCCCGGTGCTGGCGGCTGCCGCGATCCCCGTGCTCGTCGGGCTCGGCGGTGCCTTGCTCTGGGATGGGCTCCTGCGCCGAGCCGCACACAGCCGACTCACGAGGATGCGTGCCGAGCTGCCGACCATTCTCGAGTTCCTCACCCTGTCCCTGTCGGCCGGGGAAGGCATCCTCGATGCATTGGCCAGGGTGTCCCGCACGAGCGCGGGGGAGCTGTCCCGCGAATTCGCCGGCGTCGTCGCCGAGGTGCACTCCGGGATCCCGCTCGTCGAGGCCCTCCAGTCACTCGCCAGGTCCCTGCAACTGACGGCGCTGACCCGCTTCGTCGACCAGGTCGGCGGTGCACTCGACCGCGGCACCCCGCTCGCCGAGGTGCTGCGCGCCCAGGCGCAGGACGCCCGCGAAGAGGCGAAGCGCGAGCTCCTCGAGGTCGCGGGGAAGAAAGAGGTCGCGATGCTCGTTCCGACCAGAAGCAAATTGTGATGCAAGTTTTGACTGGTCGGGCCGATAACACAGAAACGCCCCTGCCCTGTCATCGCCAACGGCCTACATTTCAACGAGCGTCGACACGATAACCGCTCCGTCGGGATAAGACAAAGTTTGGTGCGACCCGAAGAGCCCACCGCAGACGATCGGACACCCTTCGCCGCTCGCCGGTCAATAGAACCGGGCGCACATTCCGCTTCGGATGCGTTTACCACTATTGGCGCCATGTGCCGCAGCCGATCGGAGTGCTGAACCACTCCATACGTTAAGTTCAGAGGCGCCAGTGCTGGTGAGGAACAGAGACCGACAATGGGCACCGTATGGTGAGCATATGCTCTTCGATGATTTAGGGGATTCAGCGCGGACGCTCCTCCGCGGACGAGGTCGTGCGATCGGCGGAAGCCTGACCGTGCTTGCGCGCGCGCATGCCAATTCGACTTCACAAGAATTAGCCGAGGCAGTGGCTGGGGCTGGCCGCAGTGAAAAATCCGGCTTAGGGCTTCTTCTAGCTCGTGTTGCATTGGAAGACGCAGTGTCGGCGCGATCGAGAGAACTGTTCAACCGGTTCTTATTCCGCTTTGGGGCTCATCTAAAGACTAGTGTCAGCGAACCGGGCCTATCGGCGGGGCAACGCTTAGTTCTTGCTATCGCTGCAGATGAAGTGTTCGAGGCACTTGCGTCTGCAAGTACCGCGCAGCGTCGCGAGGTATCTGCGATACGACATAGGCTGACCGGGCCGAATATCACGGACACCGAGTGGAATTCCACCCTTGGTGTCGCCAAGGCGGACTTCGACACCATCGTTGACCAGTTCAGCCGAGAACTCGGCGATCGACGCCGTTTGGGCCGCCAAGCCAGTTCGCCTCTGCCTGTTCCCGTATCAACGGTGGTCTCAGAGACTACGATCAAGCCCCATCCCCTCCCGACGTGGTTATCAATATCGTTTCCGAGTTCGCCAGATCCCTTGGTGACCGCCACTGCCAATTGGCATCCGGAGCCCGAAGGTCGCTACGAGGCTACGTCAGTGAGCCGCGCGTGGTCGGCGTTCCGCGAGGGTGAGTACGCCATTGCTCGTGCAGCCCTCGAAGACACACTCGCAAAGCTTGGAACTGATTGGGGGCCAACAAGCAGCGCTGACGCCCTGAGGACGTGGAATTGGATTCGACTTGTCACGGAACTAGCGGCTATCGACAGAGGCGATGTAACCGATGTGCGTCGGTCTTGGACTTCGGCCTGCGGTTTTGTGAAGAAGTGTCTGCCGGATGACGCTGAGTTGATTGACTGCTTTGTGGAAAACGCGATCGGAGACTTCGTCGGCAGCGACCTAGCAAGTATCCGAGCATGGAGCGCATATACGATGCGGCTCGTCTCAGAGCTGGGTCACGAAACCGCGTTGGCACTGTATTCGAACAAAGTGAAGGCTGATGTAAGGGAGGCCTGGGCCGAGTCATTTCGTTTGACTTCGGCCGACTCGAGGAGCACTGCCTCAGCGGCAGCCGTCCTTGTCTCTCGATACCGGCAATCTACCCAGAAGTTGTACTTGGGCGCACGAGATGGCTCAAATCCCGCTCGCGTCCTGCGTGACGCTTCGCACCACTTCGTAGACCTGTTGGACGAAGCTGAGGGAGTCCTATTTTCGGACGCCCTCGAGCTCAGTCAAGACATGGAACGTCTGATCGGCATAGATGGAACTAACCATCGAGATCTTCGAGATCTCGAGGATGCTTTCATTGGGTTCAAGACCACAATCGCCGTCTCAGGCAGCGGCATATTGCAAGACTTCGTGTCGCCCCTCTTACAAGTTTCCATCGCCGAAGTACGCCGAGCTATCGAACGCCTGGGCGACATGAGCAGGCCCGACGTCAAGGTACAGCTTTCCTCGTCGAAGCTTCCGTTCAGTGCCGCTAATGGCTCGACGTATCAGATTCGCTTCGTCCTTACTAACTCAGGCAATGCAACTGCCGAAGGCATTTCTCTCCGCGTCATTGAGCATGAACTGGGCATAGACACCACATCACGCCTAGATTCGCTTGGCCCAGGCTCTGAGGGGGAACTCAGCGTGACCGTCACAGCAACGGGCAGTTCTCAGAAGGCCGTTGCTTTATCGTGCGAACTCCACTGGACTGACGCTCTTCTCCAACAATTCGATGCCGTCCAGCAACTCTCCGCCGAAGACCAAATGCCGGTGGCGTGGGCGGCAAATGATGTCAATCCCTTCAGCCTCGGAACAATTTCTGAACCGGAGCGCTTGGTGGGGCGCGCGGCTGACTTGGCCTCGCTGGACGCGCTGATTGCAGGACGGGCTTCGGCCTATATAACGGGGCACAAACGCGTTGGGAAGACATCCCTCACGCGTGTGTTGCTGCGGTCCGCTCGGGAGAAGAGAGGGTGGGCTGGAAGCGTCCTACCGCTAGGACGCGCTCTTGGTCAGGATCAGACGGCTGGGGACCTCGTCTACGCCTTGCTCGACGAGATCCTTGATGCCGCGCGCGATACCTACGGAGAGGCCATGGACAGTGTCAGCGAGGTAAGGGTTGACGAATCTGGTAACTTCGCGCGGGCGGCTAACCGGTGGCTTAGAGGTACCTCACGCGCTCTCCCGGAAGACGCTCGAGTAATCATTGCCATTGATGATTTCGACGAATTGCCCGCCCATCTCGTCAAGGGACCGCAAGCTGACTCGCTGTTCCTGTTCCTGCGATCGCTCGTGGATGAAGAATGGCTCAACTTGATCGTTGTCGGTAGCGAGATTTTGCCGTCGATCATTCAGGCGCAAGCACACAAGCTCAATCAGGTAGTGCCCGTATCGGTCACTAACTTCTCTTCTCGTTCGTCCACAGCTGAACTGCTTCAATCCCCCACCAGCGGTCGGCTGGAATGGGTTCCAGATGCAATCGACAGAGTCCATTCAATCTGTTCAGGTAACCCGTACTACGAGACGCTCGTCGCCCAACGACTTTGGCAGACTATGCGCGAGTGCTCGCGGTCTGTTGTGACAGCAAGCGACGTAGATGAAGCCGCTAATTCGGTCGCCCGAGACGCTCCAGATTCGCATTTTGTACACCTTTGGGCGGACAGCTCGAACGGTCTCGACCACACTGCTCGATCGGCCATCGTCGCGAGCGCCGTGCTGCGCTCAATAGCTCGTTGTGGGGGTGACGCACTGACGCCGGCTGCGCTGGACGAGGTGATTCATTTGGCTCAAGGTTGGATCCAGACCGCGACTGTTGATGAGTTGAACCAAACCATCGCAACTCTGCGATCACGTGAAGTCGTCCGTTCAGGCCCTTCGGGTGATCGGCTACTGATCAGCATTCCGTTAGTCGGTGTGTGGCTGTTGGGCGCAGGCGGGCGCGTCCTCGATGGCGTCTATTCGACTTCGAAGCACGCGACCGCAACGGTGCGCATGATCACAGACTCAGACCTTGTTGAGCTCGCTCGTCAACTCAGATACCGGGGTGAGCAAGTCACCGAGATCAGAATCAAAGCTTGGCTGGAGCAGTTCGGTGGTAACGATAGACAGTATCTGGCGTACAAGATGCTGCGCCGCATGATCATGGATGGCTTCTTCACATCCACACGCCTACAAGCTGTCGAACTACCGCGGCTGGCGACCGCTGTCGGACAACTCGCAGCAGCTCGAGTGATCGTGAGAGAAGCCAATAACCAGAACCTTCGCAATGCTTTCCTCATAAACCATGGTGTCGCGGGAGACAGCACGCAAGGAACGCTCTCTCTCCTGGCCAAGACTTTGAAGATCAAAAAAGCAAACATCCTGAGAATCCCGGATCTTGGCGATCGGATTAAGAATATCAATACCGAAATCGTGCTATTTCTGCTCGACGACTATTGCGGCACAGGTACACATCTGGCTCGAGAACTCAACTTGCTCGTGGAATTCATTACGGGCATGGGTGAGGAGTGGATCGAGAAGGTCCACATCGTCGTGGGCGCGAGTGTCGTCGCAGACAAAGCGGACTTGCCGACAGCGGACACATCGATTGCTATCGAAACTGTGGGGGGAACGTATTTGGGAGATCGGTTCCGACCGTTCAATCCTGATTCTGGAGTCTTTGACACCGCCAAGGAGCGTGAAGACGCTGAGGAGATGACAGCGTCCATCGGGCGCGCCCTGATGCCGCGCAATCCTCTTGGCTTCGGCGGGCGAGCGCTACTGACGTTGTTCGAATTCAATTGCCCGAACAATGTTGCGCCAATCTTTTGGCAGGTCGGAAACGTCTCCGGCACCCGTTGGACTCCCCTATTCGAGCGCGCGATGTAGCCCGAGATCGATCGATCAAGTCGAGGGCAGTGGTGTTAACGCCAACTGAAAACAGGGCCAGAAAAGCGCCAACGGCCGACTTTTCAACGAGCGTCGACACTGGCCAATGGCCAGGGGCGTTGGATAGAGAAGGCTAGGCAGCTTCGCGTTCTGCGGAGATGATGGTCGGCGCGCTCTTGAATGCTGCGCTAAGCAGTGAGCGCTGGCCCTCCGAGAGAGGCGGTGCCACGGCGAGCTGGCGCAGAGCCCAGGTGGAGAGGGTGGTGGGCATGTGGGCTGAGGTGGTGCGGGGTGATTCCATGCGCTGTACATGCGCGGTTAAGATCTGGCAGAAACGCGTGCCGGATCACATGCCGTATGGATGAGCTACGCGCGAGCGTGCTGTAAGCGATCCGGTGGAGGTGAGCGCTCCCAGACGTCTGAGACTCAACAGCAGATCGATCTCTGTACGCGGGTCGATGACTATTAGCGATCGGCTCGGCCGCGGCGGCTCCCAGTCCAAAGCCTTGATCACCGGATGAACGACGACCAGCCGCATTCGTCCTCCTGTCCAAGGCTCCGAGGACGGCACCACGCACCGCGGCTCGGTGAGCCTTTGCAATGCAGAATCCTCCTCGGCCCACTGCGACCAGGTGCCGGCGGCCGATCCTTCTGCCAGCGCACGAGCCTGATACTCGGTGGCGACGTCGCACGCGTAGGCGTAGCGGTTCTGCCGTAGGAGGTCAGCCCAGGAACCGCCCTCGACGATCGTTTCTGCGCGCCCGAGCTCCCCGTAGCCTTCGATGAACGAAGCGAGCAGACCGCCGGTGCTTACGCTCAGACGAAGCTCGCCGCCAGTTATCTCGCCGCACGCCCAGAAGGATCCACGTATCTTTTCGCTCATGGATAGTGCATGCGCGGTGTCCTAGTACCGCAGACGCTCCCGCACGAATCCGGGCGCAAGCTCGCCGTCGGACAGCCAGTCGATCATCACTGTCAGCGGAATGCTGAGCGGTGACAGCGCCTGGCCTGGCTGCACCATTAGAAATAGATCAGGGTCGGAGTGGATATTGAAGAGCGGCCTGGACGCCCCGCCAGCCACCCCAATCCGCCAGAGGTTCTCAATTCCCTCTGCAGGGTGCCAGCCGAGCTCCACGGTTAGTGCCCGGCTCGAACCAAGGCACTGAGCGAACCAACTGGGGTAGGGATGACCCGGTTCGCTGATCCGCTCTACGATCAGGAAATTCCAGTCGACTCCGGTACCCACCATCGACACCAATTTTTCGAGAAGTATCCATGACCCCATAGGCGACCACCCGCCACCAGAGTTCATCCACTGGTACTTCGCCGGCATGGGCTCCTCACAGGCCAACAGATCGAGGCTGAGACTTAGGTCCTGGTCGCGCAGATGCTGTGGCATACCGGGTTCATGCGCGGGTGCGTCGCTCGCCGGACAGGCCCGCGCATGGAGCGGGTATGAGAAAACGAGAGCTGCGCCCCGAGTACTGCCCGCGGTGCCGATACCTTCTGGTCGGTGCGGACACTTACCCAGCCTTCGGCAACTGCCTGATTTGCAAGGTCAGCCCGGGCTGGGCCTACCGGGCGCACGGATTCGATGACGACCCAAACCGCTACAGCGACGCCCGAAGAATCCGCCGACGTGTCCGCTCGGTGGAGCTCATTGCTCGTCTCCGTGGAGTCCCAGCAACGCAGCAGCGCTCTTGAGCCACCGGCCGATCAGTCGTCCGTGGCGCCCGACTGACGGTATCTCGCTTCGATCTCCGCTTGGGTGGCCTCTAGGAGCGTGAGTCTGTAACGCCTATTCAGTCTTGACGGCGAGAAATTCCGGTCAGGACGGTCGGGGTCGGTTGTGCGTTGCTGGCGAGATGATCAATGACTTTGGCTCTGCATTTGTTCTTGTGCCGAGCGAAAAAAGGGCCAGTGTCCCGTTGACGGCGCAGGCCGGGGCGCTGTCGCCCGTCTGGGCGGTCCCGCCCTGGTGTTTAGGTTGCCGGGCGGGCTGTCAGGGCGCTTTGCGCGGCCTGGAGGGCTGTGGTTTGCATGGTGTGGAGCTTCATCAGGTTGTGGCAGGCGGCGATCAGGTCCCATTCGTGGGCTGCTTGCTCCAACCCGCGGAGCAGGACGAACTTGCCCTGCCGGGTGTGGATCTGACCGAACACGGGCTCCACGATCGCTTTGCGCCTGGCGTAAACGGCGCGCCCCTTCTTCGTTTTCAGTTTCCGCGCCATGCGTTCCCGGAGTGTTGCATTGGCGGGGATTCGGCCCCGGGGAACCTCGGGAACACGCTCGCCGTGCTTGACCCGGCCTGTCGCGATGAAAAACTCCGTCCTGCTGTCCCCGGCCGTCTCAATGGTCTTGGCGTAGTCCAGGTTCGCTGCTGAACAATACCCGGCATCGGCTAGGATCTGCTGGGGCAGGACCCCGGTCGTGGTGTGCAGTTTCTCGACCATCGGCACGACCTGTTCAACATCCACGCCGATATTCGTCAGCATCGTCGCGACGATCACTTGATGGTCCGCGTCAACGATGGCCTGCGCGTTATAGGCGTAGTGGAAGGACCCGTCGGCGGTCTTCATGATCCGGGCGTCCGGGTCGGTGAAATTGCGTTGAGCCTTCGGGGAAACGACCGCGTTCTTCGCCGCGGCCTCACCCTTCTGCGCCACGGCGTCGTCATCCTCGCCCTTGTCCCGGGCTTTCTTCTCGGCCTCTTTCCGCGCCCGGGCGGCCGCGTCAGCCTCTAACGCGGCGCGCGCCTCAGCCAGTTTCACCAGACGCGACTCCCGCCGCGCGAGCTCCGGCGGGAGTTCGTCGCCGCGTTTGTCTTTCCCGAACCGGGCATCCTCGGCGTCATCGATGGCGTCCGCGTCAGCCAGCAGGGCGGAGACCTCGTCGGCGAGGACTTTCTGCTTCTCCGTCAGGCGGGCGTAACTCATCGCCTTCCGCCTGGACGCATTGGCGCGAACCTTCGTGCCGTCCAACGCGACCTGCCCCAGCGACACCATCCCCGCCGCACGACACAATTCCAACGCCTGCAGGAACACATTCCCCAAACTCGACAGGTGGCGTTTGCGGAACCGGGCAATGGAGCGAAAATCCGGTGCTTGCTGCGCGGCCAACCAGCGAAACGCGACCACATCCACGCACACCCGTTCCAACTCCCGCGACGAGCGCACACCAACGCAATACCCATACAGCAGGACCCGGACTATCAGGCGCGGGTCATACGGCGGCTGACCCTTCGACTTCGCATAAGACGCGTAGAACTTCTTCAAGTCCAGCTGGGTTTCGACGATGTCCGCGATGAAACGAGAGAGGTGATGCTGCGGCAATCACTCATCCAACGATGGCGGCACCAACATCACCGCCGCCGGCTCAAACGCCCGAAAACGTTTGTTCACACCCGCGCCAGCCTCAACACCGTCATCCACAACCAGCTCAACGTGCTCAAGTTCCGTCGCCGGGAACAGCCCATCCGAATCGCTCATGGTCAATTTTCCCAAACCAATGCACTTGGCTCGGGAACTCGACCGGCGTTTTAAATTTAGGTACTACTGACCCACGCTCCTAGAGTTAGCTAGACGAACGATCGAGAAGACACCAAGTGTTCGCCCGATACATCCGGGGACATTCGTTCGTGCGGGTTCGTGTCACGCTGTGGTGCGGAGGTCTGTCGCTGACTGCCTGATGGGTCGCGACTATCCGTTGGGGGACTGGATGAGAGCTTCGATTGGCATCAACGCCGACCCGAGCGCCACCGTGTCTCCGCCGAAGCTGGAGGTGTGAAGTGTGAACTGGCTCCCGGGACGTGCCAGGGCGCTTGTTCGGATCGACTCCTCGATTCGTGGCCGCAGGCTTTCCATTAGTCGGTTCCCGACCCAACCTCCGACAACCACGCGTTCCGGGTTGGTCAGGTTGACCATGCTCCCGAGGGCTGCGCCAAGGGTGTCGACGATGCTCGTGACGATCACGCCGGCTGCTTTATCCCCTTTTTCTGCAGTGTCGAGAAGGTCGCCTAGAGCACGCCAGCCGGTGCCTTCGAACTGGCCTCCGGCGGCTTCCCATTCGGCAAGGATTGCGTCTGCGCCAAGGTACGCTTCCACGCATCCCCTGCTGCCGCAACGGCACAGTCGGCCGTTGACTTGTACCTTGGTGTGCCCCCACTCGCCTGCGCTTCCTGCTGCCCCATGGGTTAGTGCCCCGTCGGTGATGATTCCCAGTCCGACACCGCGACCGAGGAGAGCAACTAAGGCGTGATTGACGCCGCGGGCCGCGCCGAACCAGAGTTCTGCTTTGGTTTGTGCTTTGGCGCCGTTGTCGGCGAACACTGGGAGGTCACCGCGGATGAGCTCCGAAATGGGTATTGCAGGCCAGCCGAGGCTTTGGGCGTAGAGCACTTGAACGCCGTCTGCTTCGGTCTCTACCAGGCCGGGCAGTCCGAGTCCGATCCCGAGCAGGCGGTCCCATCGGTGGGGATTTCGGAGATGGAGGGCGAATACGGCCTGATTCAGGTCATCGACGATGCTGGCGGCGGTTTCGGGCTCTGCTCCGCCGCTGAATTCACGGTCGACGCGGTTCATCCGGAAGTCAAAGAGTTCGACGGCGACTCCACGTTCGCCGACGTCGACGCCGAGCGTGTAGGCACTGTCCGCGCGAGGGGCCAAGAGGGAGATCGGCCGCCCGCCGTGGGAGGACACCAACCCGGTTTCCTCGACGAGTCCCTCTCCGGTCAGTTCAGTGACCATGTTGGTTGCGGATGCCATCGAGAGGCCGCAGTCGCTGGCTAGTGCCGCTCGAGTGGTTTCGCCAGCGAGGATGATCTGCTTGAGTACGGCTCCCTTGTTGCGCTGCCGGAGCGACGTCACTGTTGATGCACCCGCCGAGGAGCGGGCAGGTCGGCGGGTGTTTGGGTCGACGCTCATGGTGGTCCGACGATACCAATGATGGAGCTGGTCTGGGTCTTCGGCTCGCCTCGCGAAGCCCGTTGCGGTGTTCACCTCTGCACCTACTCGGCTTCGAGGTCGAGGCTGATAAGCCGGGCAGGTGTGTTCACACGCACGGCCAGGTGGTCCTGTTCCCAGGTCACGGCGAATGAGGATGGGTCGTCGGCGTTGATCGTCCACGTCGAGGGTGGCGCTTCCAATGGGAACCTCATGACTGCCCCCGGGCGAAGCTCAATGTGTGGCACTTCCGCATCCTTGTATGGTTCGCCGGCGGTGTGGTGCCACAGACCATCGATCTCAGCTGTCGGTGAAAACCGGGTGGGTGCTGCCGCATCGGCCTCAATATATCCCCAGGCTGGAATACGAAGTGGTTGACGGCCAAATAACGCGTTCACAACGTCGGGGCGAACGGAGCAGTTGAGGAGAGCAATGCGGTGTAGCAGCTCATTGAGAACGTGCTGGGCAGCTTCGGGGTCGAGAGTTACCTCCGGGTCCGCGATCAAATCCCAGTCGGCGGGTGGGCTCACTGATATCGGGGACGTGTCGGTGTCGAGTTTCTTCCATGGCCAGAAGTTCCAGCCGATATTGTGCTGCTCATACAGGCGGGTCGCCGAATAGATCCATTCCGGGGTGTTCTCGCCTCCCTCGCCCATGTAGATCGGCAACCCGAGCCGGTCACGGGCTTCCAAATATTCGGCAATGCTGGACCGTTCGGGCGGGCACCAATAACGATGGAATTGAAGGGCAGAGTTCGGGTCGATGACCTCCGTAAATATGGACCAATTTGTTGCCCAGTGCGAGCCCTCGTAGACGATGAGGTGATAAGGGTCGATCTCACGGATCGCAGCTGTGAGCTCCCGGTAGAAATCGACGAGCTCGTCAGCGTAAATGTGTTGCCATTCGTTCGGCAGGGGTTCATTAAGCAGGTCGTAGCCGAGGACACTCGTCCGGTCGCGGTATCGGCGGGCGAGTTTTCGCCATAATTTCACTGTTTGCCTGCGATAGCGGTCATCCATGAACAGTTCGGGCTTCAGGTTAGGGGAATCGTCGATATTCGTTCCAGTTTGTCCGCCCGGTGCTCCGTGCAGATCGAGCAAAATCCACAGGTTGTGCCGCTCGCACCACTGGATTGCCCGGTCGATGAGAATGAATCCGGTTTCGATCCAGTTGCCGCTGTCGTCCATGAGGCCGCGCGAGTTGATCGGCAGCCGGACATGGTCAAAGCCGAGTTCGGCGATGCGTTGGATGTCCGCTTCGGTGATGAACGCGTCGCGGTAGCGGGCCCAGAACTCGAGTGCCCGTTCCGCGCCGAGGAGGTCGGTAATACGTGCCTCGATCTGCCGCGGTGAGCTCATCTCATCGCCGAACTTCCACATGTAGCCTTCGGCGAGCAGCCAGTTTCCAAGGCCGATACCGTGAAGCAGGAGCGGGGCACCGGTGCCGTCGACCAACTCCGCCTTGTGAGCGTGAACGTATCCGTTGAAGCGGGTGGGGTTTGTCATGTTGTCCTATTTCAGTCCGGAAAGGGAGAATCCTTGAACGACGTAGCGTTGGAAGACTACGAAGATGATGAGGATCGGGACCACCATCAGCGTCGCGGCTGCCATTTGCAGGGAGGGATTCGTCGCGATCTGCTGATTCAGAAGCGCGATACCAACGGAGAGGGTGTAAAGGTGTTCGTCGTTGGCGATGATCAAGGGCCAGAGGAAGCTGTTCCAGCTGGCGATGAACGTCAGAATGACTTGGACCGCCAAGATCGGTTTCGACAGTGGTAGCACGATTTGTAGGAAGACCCTGAACTCTCCGGCTCCGTCAATGCGTGCCGCTTCCATCATTTCCGAGGGAATGGTCGTCATGAACTGCCGGAAGAGGAAGACACTGAATCCACTAACCAGGGTGGGGAGGGCAATCCCGACGATGGTGTTGGTGAGTTTCATACCGTTCAAGATGAGGTACGTGGGAATCATCGTCACCTGAACTGGGATCATCATGGTCACTAGGACAAGGAAGAAGAGCGCGTCGCGCCCGCGGAATGTAAATTTCGCGAAGCCGTAACCGGCCATGGCCATGAGCAGGAGCCCGATCATGCTGATCAGGACAAGCCCGATGGTATTGAGCAGGTACCGGCCGAAGTCGAGGTCCTGGAAGAGTTGGACGAAGAACTCGAAGGTGGGTTTCTGCGGCAGGATCCTTGGCGGGTACGCCACGCTTTCGCTGCGGGGTTTCAGTGACGAGGTCAACATCCAGATGAACGGGAACGCGGTGGCCAGCGCACCAAGCCCCAGCACGATGCCGACGATGATGGTCAGCCGATTGGCGTGACTGCGCGACTTGCGCTTGGCCGGTCGCGGGTTGCACGCCGCCTGCTCATGCTGGACGGGCGATGTTGCTTTGGTCATGGGGGGTTGGAGCTTAGTATTCGACATCGGTTTTCCTTGCACGCAGTTGGGCGAGGGTGATCACTGCGATGATCAGAAACAGGATTACGGAGCCTGCGCTCGCATAGCCGAATTGGCTTCCGCTGAATCCTTTCTGGAAAAGGAACAGGGATATGGAAGTGGTGGCGCCGATCGGGCCGCCCTTGGTCAACACGAATGGTTCGTCGAAGAATTGGAGCCACGCGATGACCGTTGTGATCATGACGAAGAAGATCGCGAACCGCAGCAACGGGATGACAATCGAGACGGTCTTGCGGATTTCCGAGGCACCGTCTAACGACGCCGCTTCCAAATATTCGCGAGGCACGCCCTGGAGGGCAGCTAGGAAGATGATGATGTTCAAACCGGTCCCCCGCCAGATGGCAACGAACGCGACGGAGAACTTCGCCAGAAGCGGATCGCTGAGCCACTGCACCGGCGGTACCCCCACGAGGGACAGCAGGTAGTTGAATAGGCCGAACTGGGTGTTGTAGAGGTACCCCCAAACCAATGCGATGGCGACGATTGCGGTGATGGCGGGTAGGAAGTATAAGGAGCGCAGCGCGCGGTAGAAGCGGCTGTTGCTGCGGTTGAGCAGCAGGGCGACGATCAGCGAGGAGATAATGACAGACGGCACGCCGATCAGGGCGAAGAAGGCAGTATTCCCGAGTGACTGCCAGAAGGCCGGGTCGGCGAAAAGTTGAGTGTAGTTGTTGAGGCCGATGAACTTGATCACCGACCAATCACCCAACCCGGCGAGGTTCATGTCAGTGAAACTGACGAAGCCCGCAATCAGGATGGGCAGCACGCCGAAAGCAAGCAGGAGGAGTGTCGCAGGGGCGATGAGAACGTAGGGCGTAGCGCGAATCTTCATGGTTTGTCCCGATCCTTGTGGGGCCTTGGGGCGGAGCGCAAGCAGGCTCCGCCCCAAGACCCGATGGTGGGTTACTTGACCGACTGGCCCGCGGTGGACGCGTAGAGCGTGTTCAATGTGCTGTCCCGATCGGCGTGGTTGAGAACGATGGAGTTCAGGCTATCGAGCAGAGCCTTCCCGGTGACGCCGTCCCAGTTCGACACCAGCGGCAGCAGCTTGGAGTCGGCCAACTGCTTGGCGTAGACGTTGAACAACGGGTCTGACACCAGTGAGTCATCAGTCAAAGCGGTCTTGACCGTGGGAAGGTCGCCGTCTGCCTTGTACCAGGAGACCTGCGTCGCGGTGTCGGAGAGGTAGTTCAGCAGTTGCAGGGCGCCGTCCTTGTTCGCGGTCTTGGCGAAGACGCCGAGGTTGGACCCGGCGAGCAGCGACGTACCTGCTTTCGCCGATGGCAGCGGAACCGCCGACCATTTGCCGGCCAGCTCGGGGGCTGCGGCGGTGATCGCAGAGGCGAGGTAGGGACCGCTGACGACCATCGGCGTGGCGCCGGACGTGAATCCCTGCACCTGGTCGAAGTCACTGTTGGTGGGTACGCTGCCGTCCGCATACAGGCCTGCGTAAACGTCGACGGCCTTGTGGAACGCGGGCGTGTTGAAATCGATGTTGCCCGTCTTATCCACCACGTCACCGCCCTGGTCCCACGTCATTTCCACCGGCAAAGCGCTATCCCACTGCGGAATGTAGTAGCCGTAATTGCCGGCGCCGCGGGCGGTGAGAGTCTTAGCGTCGCCCCGGAGTTCGTCCCACGTGGTAGGCGGCTTTGAGATGCCGCTGGCTGAGAGAATGTCGGAGCGGTAGAACAGCACTCTGGTGTCACTGACCCACGGGATGCTGACAACTTTGCCAGCGACAGCGGTGGCCTCTCCGGATGCGCCGGCCACGAACTTGTCGGCTGCGAGGTTCGGATAGTTGGCAATCGTTGCCTGGTCCAGGGTGAGCAACCCGCCGGTGTCGGCGAAGGAACGGATCTTTGACACGCCGATCTGCACGACGTCCGGGCCGTTACCTGAGGCGACGGCGGTGGTGAGCTTCTGATCGATGCTGTCCCAGGGGATGGCGACAGCGTCGACCTTGATTCCCGTGCTCTTGGTGAACGGTTCGACGAGGGTTTCGAACTTCTTCGAGCTGTCTCCCATCACCCAGACGGTGAGAGGTTTGTCGGAGGGAACACCGGAGGCGCTGCCGGACGCGCCGCTGGAGCAGGCAGAGAGGGCAAGGACGCTGGCAGCGACGCCGGCGGCGAGGGGAAGGATCCATTTGGTGCGGGATCTCGACATTGAGGTGTTCCTTTCGATGGGGTTGTGATGTTAGGCAGAAATAGAATTTCGGGCGCCGAGTGCCCGGTGGGCAGCGATCAGAGCGGTGTACCATCGAGCGCTGAGTTTGGGGATCCTCGCTTGGGTTCGGTAGTCGACGTAGACCAGTCCGAAGCGTTTGCTGTAGCCCTCGCCCCACTCGAAGTTGTCCAGGAACGACCACACGAAGTAGCCCTTGAGGTTGACGCCTGCGGCGATCGCTTGGCCGGCCGCGTCTATGTAGCCGCGGAGGTAGGCAACTCGATCGGTGTCGATGACGTCCCCGTTCGGATCGACGTAGTCGTGGTAGCTGGCGCCGCTTTCGGTGACATACAGGGGCAGGGAAGTGAACTCGCGGGCAACTCGTAAGAGCACAGCCGTCATTGATTCGGGGATGACCGACCAGCCGAATGACGTCGTCGCCGGTTGTGCCGCCACTTCCCTCACGGAAAAGGGAGCCGACGGGTCATCGTGGGCGATCACGCGCTGGTAGTGATTAATCCCGGCGAAGTCCAGCGGGGCATGAATGATGGCCAGGTCCTCTGGTTCGATGGCATCGCGGAGACCGTATTGGTCGAGGGCGGCATGAACGTTCGCGGAGTATTTGCCGTGGAATATCGGCTCAAGGAAGACGAGATTGCTAACAGCGTCTAACCGCGCGGCGGCTGCCTGGTCCCCGGCTAGGGAGGACGCGGCGACGATATCCGTGACGATATTCGTGACGCCGATGTGGGCTGTGGGGTCGATGGCCCGTATGGCCGCTGTAGCGAGCCCATGTGCGAGGTTGAGGTGATGGGCTGCACGAACTGCAACGTTCATGTCTCGTCGACCGGGCGCGTGCGCCCCGGAACCATACCCGAGAAACGCGGAGCACCACGGTTCATTCAAAGTAATCCACTTCGACGCCGAGTCGCCTAGGGCCGACACGGTTCGAGCAGCAAAGTCGGCGAAGCGGAAAGCCGTCTCTCGCTCACCCCAGCCGCCCAAGTCCTCCAGCTCCTGTGGCAAGTCCCAGTGATACAGCGTGACGTAGGGCTCAATTTCACGCTCCCGCAGTCCCCCCAGCAATGTCCGGTAGAAGGCAACGCCTTCCGGGTTTAGGTCGCCGCTACCGCCTGGCTGGAGGCGAGACCAGGACACGGAGAGGCGATAGTTGGACACGCCAAGTTGATTGAGTAGATCGAGATCCGCGGGCCACCGGTGATAGTGGTCGCAAGCAACATCCCCAGTGTCGTCGTTTTTCGTGTTGCCTGTGGTGTGTGAAAACGTGTCCCAAATGCTCGGTCCTCGCCCACCTTCGTTCGCGGCCCCTTCGATCTGGTAAGCCGCCGTAGCGAGTCCCCACGCGAAATCGGCCGGGAATCGGTCTAAATGGATCATTTCATCATCGAGCGGCCCCGGCCCCGGGCGCGGTCTGAGTGACGGTTCCGTGGGCAGAGCGGGCATTACACGGATGTGAGTGTTCGTCGTTGAACTCATGATGACTCCTTAGGTTTATTCCATTACTTAATATAAGCCATGGCTAATCTATTTACAACGTGGATTTGAATGTTCCGCCCGGGGGTGATGAGCTCCACCCACGGTCGTCCCGCTCCAGGGACCGAGTGCGAGCACGGCGAGATGGCTGCTCTTACTTTCAGGCCCGGTCGGCGAACACCCATGTTGGGCTTCAGGAGGTGCATGCACACGCATATACCATGGAGGGGTCACTCATACAATTCGGTATTTTCGCCGTCAGGGACGTCACGACAGGCCCGACCAGCGGCCGCACGCCCAGCGACCCTGAGCGCACCCGTGACATCCCCACCATCGCCCAGCATGCGGACAGATGTGGCCTCGACGTCTTCGCCACGGGAAAGCACCACAACCCGCCGTTCGTGGCTTCGTCGCCCACGACCATGCTCCGCCGCCTTGCCGGTATGTTGCGCCCCGGGTTTAGCCTCAATGCCGTTCAGTTAAAAGTTTGAATTGTGATTTCTGGTTCATGGCAGGGTTGTGGCCAGTGCGCGTGGTGGAGGCGTTTGGCGGGCCATTTCGAGACCTTGCGTTTGATGACGCGTGGGTTTGATCGGCGTCGCCGTGCGGGGTTCAGCCGTCGGATGAGGGCGAGGATGGCGTGGCGCCAGACCGCTGTGGTGTGGTCAGGTCGCGGAGGGGGAAAAATCGCCCTGGGCCATGGAGCGGCGGGCGATGCGGCGGTCGGCGATGAAGGAGACCCGGTCAGGGTCGCGGTTGGCGTGCTGTGCGGCCTGGATCATCAGGGTGCGGATCGCGTAGTGACAGCAGAGGTGGCCCCAGATTTCCTGCTTGACCAGGTCCGGGGACTTGGACCGCATCACCATGCGCGGGCTACGCTGATGAGTTTTCAACTCGTCGAACACGGACTCGATCTCCCACCTTTTTGAGTACACGGTCGCGAGCTCTTCCGCAGAGGCCTCACCCAGATCAAGGATCGTGCTCAGTAACCGGTAGCCATCGGGATTGTCGCGGCCGTCGTCGATCGTGTAGTCCACGACCCGCACGGTCAACGGTGCTGTCGACTGCCGCCCCGGACCGGAGGTCGGGATGATGGTCGCCAGCCACGAGCCGTCAGCGAGGGTCTCCAGGTGCCTCGGGCGGAGATTCGTTTTGACCCGCCAGGGCAGGTCAGCGCCCGTCGCTGCTGCCTGTTCCCATAGCCGGAAGCCGTAGAAGCCGCGGTCGGCCAGGATGGCGAATGGGCCGCCGCCAACCACAAGGGAGGACGGTGTTCGTGGTTTCAATGTTGATCGCTGCGGCCGCTCCGAAGCCTTAGTGCAGGCCCTGATTTGCAAAGAGAAAACGGCCGGCTTCCCGATTGGCACTCGAGCAGCCGGCCGTTCCGGGCTGGCAGCAACAGAGGGAGGGTTGTGAACTGCCGGCCTTTAACCGACGGCGCGAGGAGTTCGTTGCGCTGTCGGCTGGTCTGGGTTTAGTGGCGCATGCGCGGCCTTGTCTTGCAGCGACAGACGTCAACTGCCGGTGGCGCCGGGTGCGTCGCCGAGTGCGAAACTCTTGGCGGTACTGGGGCGAGATTGCGCGTCATCGAAGGTCAGAATTCTTGACGTGGACGGCGCGTTGTCGACACATCCGCGCATTCACGTCGCTCTCCCAGCAAACGCAGCGTCTCTTCGATGCGATCGAATCGTGGTCAGCCCGGCCTCGAAACTGTTCTCCCGCAAAGCGTCGCGAATGGCAACTGCCGAGATGCGTGGATCAGCCATGCAAGCGCGAAGCCGGGCGGCGCTCCGAGAGTCGATTGAGTTGATATATGCATTGATTTTGCCGACGGTGCCGACCTGTGGTCGGGCGGATCGGACGAGCTGTTCGTACACTGTGTTTGTCCCTCCAGAGACTCGTGCCGGGTCGCGTCCAGATGTGGACTACGGCAAAACCGTGCGCTCCTCTATAGATGCGCGGGCATCTTCAAATATTGCACGGCGGGCAAGAATTAGCCGATGATTCTCGTCTGGATTTGGCTATCTTGGTTCGGGCGCCCGGACCGTTGAGTATCGCCCAGGACCGTGAGGCTGGCACTACCTGTATTTCTTTCCCCTATAGTCACAAGCGTCGACGGCATTAGAAAGATCCGTGTCAGACCAGTGCGGAGTTTTTGCTTGGCGCATCGAGTTATCGGCATGCGGAGGTGGAATCCGAGGCAACTGATCGGAGGGAAGAGAAAGGGTTTTTCCTCGGGCGGCCGTCGGCGTTCGTGCTCCGAAAACAGTCCCTGCGGCCATCACGGACGCGCCGCGGCATCCCGCTCTCGGAGCCTCGCTCGAAGGCAACCAGCAGGACAGCTTGCCTGGACCGCTGATCCAACGGCGTCCTGATCCGGACGACTCCTCTCACGCAATTCGCTTAATGGATCGCAAGAGTGGGCGTCCAGTTGACGCGGTAGACGAGCTCGTCCGGGGCGACGACTGCACATTGCTTGCATCCAATCTCTGGGCGCCGCCGTGATGCACGACGTATTCGTGCGCAGTTGCCGGAGGGGGAGTGACGATCACGTTCCGGCTGCCACTGCCCGAGAACACGGGGCTCGGTGCAGTCGGATGAGATCGGGATCCGCTGCCTTGGCGGACAGGGGACGGGGCTGCCAGCGCCGGGATCGGCTTGCTGAGGGAACTGAATTCCGGGTGAGGCGACGCGGATCGGGGAGCGTGGCCGATCCAGGGTCAGTGAGCACCTTGGGTGAAGGATCGATGGGCGCCGGCTGGCCCTAGTTCTCGAGGAGGAATTTCAGGTGTGGGGCGGCGGCTGCAAGAGTCGCGCTGGCCCGTGCCAGGCGACGCGAGGCGCTGCCTGGCGTGATGCCGCGTTCGCGTGCAAGTCCGCTAAGGAGGACGGGTTGGCGTCCGTCCAGCCCAAAGGCATCGACCAGGAGGGCTCGGTGCTCCTTGCTGAGGAGATCAAGTGCGGCGTAGATCTGCTCCTTCATATCTGCTTCCTCCATCAGCTCCTCTGGCCCTGCTCGACCGTCCGGCACAACGTCTGACAGCATCAGTGATTCGACCCCGCCGCCGATCGGCCGGTCCAAGGATGACGGCCGCGGGATTGAGAGGCCGCGGCGGATGAGTGCGCGCCGTTCATTTCGATTGGCCAGATCTCCGGGCATTCCTGCTCGGGCCACTGCCTCTCCCTGGGTCGAACGGGAATGCTGAAGGTATTTGTAGAGCGGAACTCCCCGTGAGGGTTCGAATCGGTCCAAGGCTTCGAGGCAACGGAGGGTGGCCTCTGCTGCACGATCCTCTGAGGCCTGAGCGGTGGGGGATGTGCGGGTCGCCTGGCGCGTGATCCAAGCGAGGTATGCGGTGATGAGGCTATTGCGGGCACTGAGCGAGTTGATGCGGTCGGCGTCCGTGGCCTCAGTCGAATGGCCGGCCCCGATCTGGGCAATTAGGTGGGCGTGAACGGCGCGGTCGAGTTGGACTCCGGGGGGCATGGCGGCCCTCGTTCGGTCTTCGTGCCTGGTTGATTTGAGCATTGCAGTCCTCCGTGCAACGGTCCCTGCGAGTGGGGATCTCTACTTGGACTGCGCGTTCGGGGACCCAAGATCCCGGCTTAGAACGCCTACTTCAGGCTTATTTCACCTGGCCATACTCCCCAAGCCCAATGAATCCCTGGGACCGAGGGTCTATTTCACTATTGCGCCTCTTCCAACGGGTTCGGGTGGGGGTTGTCTTTCCGGACAGACACCGATTTTGAGTGACTGTCTGTGTCGATGGCGGTGGCACCCCTTCCTTTGTGAATTAGCGAAACAGTGAAATAGCTCTCTGTAGAGAGAGAAAGAAAGAGAGAAGAACAGCGTAAAAACGCCGAAGTTCGGCCGTCTTCTGGCGCTGCCACTACTTCATTTTTATTTCGAATTTGGCCCTAATTTCAGATCCGCTCCTCTCGGCACAAGAATCTTGGGCCTGCCCTCGCGCAGTCCATGTACAGGCCTCCACTCGTTGAGGCCCAATAAATCCCTGGAGGGAAACATGGATAACACCAGTGCAGAGTCGGCAACTACCCCGACCATCCGCATCACCCCCGAGCACGAGAGACTTCTCGGGCAGGTCAAGCATGTCCTGATCACGGCAACGGACGAGGACTGGGAGGCGGTGATCGCCGCCGCGGCCCCCGGCGTCATCGTGGCTGGCCTGCAGTCGACCACCGGGTGGGTATCGAAGGAAACGGGCGTTCCTGACCCTGGTCTCAACCGGCTCATCAGCGCAGAGGGCACTACGAACGTGACGCTGGCTCTTGGACACATCGAGAAGAAGCGCTCGCTGTACGACGAAGCCGAGAATCTGGCGGCACACCTGACGTGCCTGGGTGCCGCGTCGGTGAACTTCCTCAAGCTCGGAGCCTTCAGCGTCGAACTGTCACTGCGGTCTCAGACGGCCGAGAGCCGGGGCAAGTATCTGGCCGCACTCATCGCGCGGGCGGCCCCGACTCTGGGGCGAGCGCCGAAGGCCGAACCCGTTGCTGCGCCCGTCCGCTCAAGCATTGCCCCGGTCACCGACTTTGAAGCTGGGATTACCTTCACGGGCGCGGATCTCACCATGCAGGTGATCATGGAGGCGGCTGTGCGCCGCCTCACCACACACAAGGTGGTGGATGACCTCCGTGACCCTCAGGGCCTCTCCGGCGAGTTCACCCACGACCTGGAAATCTCGGTCATGACGAGCAACGGGATCAGCCCGTACAAGGTCCCCGGCGTTCGCGACGAAGACCTCCAGTATCCGCGCCGGTACCTCAACCGGGTTCCCCAGGGCACGTCAATTGTGGTTGCAACGGACGTGTGGGTCGGAAAGGCTATCGATGCCGCGATCCGTGCCCACCATGCCGACGAGGTCGTTGAGAGCCCTGTGTTCAAGAGGACGGGCTGGAAGCAGATCGACGGGCAGTGGGGATTCCTCTCACCGACGGGTTTCATGACGGCGAACGGCCTCACGGCTCGCGCGCACTCTCAACTCTCGGATGCGTACAACGATATCGGGCTTCTCGACTTGAGCGCGGTGACGGACAACGAGCGCACTGCTTCTCTGAACACTCTGGCGATGAGCCGTGAACTCACGAACCCGAACTTCTGGGCCGGCATGTGGGGCCCGGCGATCTGGTGCGCAGCAGGCATGGGCGTGGGCGCCGTCGCCTTCATGGCAGGCCCGAAGGGGTGCGGCAAGAGCACCGTGATGAGCGGGTTCACAGCGCACCTCTCCAGTGCCTTTGCTCCCGCCGGGCGTTCCATGGCCACAGTCGATGGCAGCGTCCCCAACATCGGACGCCTCGGCAGCGGCCTGGACGGTCTCTTCCTCGCGGTGGACGACAGTCGAAAGCGCACCAGCCGCAACGGCAACGAAGACCAGGAGAAAGCCCTGGAGCGCCTCATCCGTTGTGGCTACGCCGGCGGCCACGCCCGCCACACGGTCTCCGCGAAGAACTCACGCACCGGCGAATGGGAACAAGGCGTTCCTGATCTCAGCTCCCCGGCCATCCTCCTGGTCGGCGAACAGATCCCCGACGCGGAGGAACTCGACTCATCCCGCGAACGGCTGTACCCGATCATCATGGACCGCGGCGTGAACATCTTCGCCAGCGGCAACAGTAAGGAGTTCGAGGCTCTCGCAAACAACGGGCTGCCCGCGCTCGCGTTCTCCTTCTTCATCCGCTGGGTCGCCCTGCAGATCGCGAAGATCGGCATGGACGCGTGGCGCAAGACGTGGGAAGAGAAGCACGCAAAGGCGGTCGGATTCCTCTCGAACATTCCGGTGTCGCGCCGCGTCCATGAGGTCGCAGCGCTCGTCGAGTGCGGAAACCTGATCTGGCTCGAGTATCTCCTGGAGATTGAGGCGATCACGGATGCTGAGCGTGAAGACCTCTTCCGGGACATTCACGCGGCGGTTCGAGCAACTGCCCTTTTCCACGGGACGAACAACCTTCAGTCCAATGAAGCGCCCGCCTGGGAACCACTGCTCGACGCTCTCCGAGCTTCGGTGGCTGGCGGTCAGACGTATGTTCAGGACGCTGGTGGCCCGCAGTCGCTGGAGGACCTCGGTTTCGTCGCCGTGACGTTGGAGGACCACAAGAAGATGCTGGGCGTCCGACGTTCCGGACGCGGCGGAAACGTGGACTTCCTCGCCTTCCAGCCCCGGGATGCCGCGGCCATCCTCCGCATGGATCCGAAGTACCGCTCCATCACTGAAGCGGCACTGTTCCAGGCTTTCGCTCCCATTGCGATCACCGATGCAGGCCACAAACACAAGCTCGTGAGGATCAACGGCCTCGGCGTGAAATGCATCGCCGTCGCGTGGACCCTGTTCTCCACCACCGGCGCCAGAACGGGGGAGTAGCGGTGACGATCGCCGAGTGGCTCGCCGCGAACACCGGACCTCTGGCCGTCCGGATCAGCACCGGACGGCCAGCAGTTCGCCTGTACTCGGCGGCTGGTGAAACGTTCACTGCCGCCGGTGTCGAGGAGGGACTATCGATGTTCGCGGCTCTCGGCGATCGCCCGGTCTACTCCGAGGATGCCGCCCAAATGGACAGTGATCACCGGGCGTTCCTTGTGGCTCTCGGCAATCCGAGGATCCGCAACGGGCGGGTCCTGGACCAGGCTCTGGCACCGCTGAAGGACAAGATGATGCCAACGGCTGGCGCCCCTCTCGCCGTCCTCATGCAGGCGCACAGCGCCGCTCCGGAAGCTGCCAAGCGAATCGCACGGCAAGTCGAAAGCGAAGATGAACTGTGGCGCGAAGTTGCCCGGCGCGGCTACATGATCGATCGATTCGCCGTGCAGGAACAACGCCAGATCCGCCACCGCGAACTAGACATTATGAAGCGCGAACTGGGTGTCGACGTCCGCGTCTCGGATTGGAAGAAGTCGAAATTCCTCGACCGGATCGGAGTCGGCTATACCCGGACCGGTGAGTACGGCTGGGCGCTGCCCGGGAAGTGCGACATTACGAACATGCCCGTGGCCAGTGCGGACGCGTGGGCCCGATACACCAAGGCTCACTCGACTCTGAAACGCACACAGATCCTCGATGGCCTCGTGGAGAAGATCACGCCGGCAGGTCGGGTCCACCCGGTGTGGCGGACGAACTTCGCAGCCACGGGGCGCATGAGCGGACGGGCGCCGGGGCTCATGAGCGTGATGAAAGAGCTGCGGTTCCTTTTCCTGGCCGAGCCCGGCCACGACGTCGTCTCGGTCGATCACAGCAATCAAGAGGGGCGGGTACTGGCCCGCCTCATCGGTTCGGAGACCTTCACCCGAAGCGTCCTCGACGGGGACCCGTACGCCGATCTGGCGGCATTCACCGGCCAGGACCGGAAGACCGAAAAAGTTCGGTTCATCGCTTTCCTGTATGGGCAGAAAGAATCGACGCTCGCCAAGACGGCCGGCGCCGCACAGGCCAACGCAACACACGCCGGCATGAGACGGCTCTTCCCCGATGTCGTCGAGTTCTGTGCGGAGCAGACCGAGCGCAGTCGCCGCGGTGAGGTATTGACCACCCTCTGGGGTCGGCCGCTCCCTGTGCTCGACGGGCGGACGTATGAGACCCGGCATGCGATCGCGACGAATCTGCAGGTCCAAAGTTCGGCTCGGGATGCCTACGGAGCGGCAGTGCGCGCGACAGTCGTATCGATGGGCGCGGAGAGTCTGTTCATCCCGCTTCATGACGAGCTATTCATTCTGGCGCCGACTGGACGCGCGGCTGAGTATGCCGAGATGCTGCTCGCCGCGATGACGGTCGACCTAGGCCAGGGAGTGATTCTCACCAGCAAGGCAAAGGTCTCCTTCGGCCGCTGGGCCCAGCCCAACCACTGATCCCCGTGCAGGCAGATCGCCGCTCCATCGCTCGCCTCACCCAGTGACGTTGGTAACAGTTCCATAACGCCTTCCTGAGTGCCCCTCTGGTCGCCACATGCCCCAAGAGGGAGGGCAGAACAAAGGTGATGCCCCATATCCCAAGGGGCACCAGTGGACCGGGCACGAGAAGCAACCGTACGACCAGTAGTCATAACTGCACAGGCGCGAAAGGCAACCGCTCCTGCACGCCGCGCTGGCATTAACGCCGCGCACCTTATGGCGCTGGATTTGCACCTCGCCCAGGAGCTGGCCGCTCTCCGTGCGGACCTCCTCAACGCCAGTAACCGCGAGAAGACCCGAATATGGCGAGCACCTCGCGCGGTCGCGCTCCTCGCAGCCGGCGTGACTGAGTTCAAGGGGTTCGCTCGCAAGTACGACCTCGCGACGGCAGCCGAGATGGTCCCGGGCACGTTCTCAACGGACCTGGCGTCATATCTGTGGGAGGTCTGGAGCAGCCCGAAGATGGCCGACGTCCTCACCCCCTGGGCCTACACGAATAAAATCCTGGCGACACGGCTCGGTCACGCGAACAAGCTGGACCGGCTCCGCGAGAGCCACGATTCCGACCGGCGCAACGGCTTCACGGGAAAAGTGAACGACGATGGCACCTGCAACCCCCTCACAGTCGTGTTCGCGGACGACGGTTCAAAGACCATGGGGCTGCAGGAAGACTCCGTATCCATTGAAGCTGAGCGGCGGGCCGCGGGCGCTGACGCGACTGCATTCTGCTCCGCTGCTCTCAACGGGGTGGTCGAGCTGCTGTGTCTGACTGGCATCGATTTCCACACAGCAGGGGCTCTCGTCGAGGCGATCCTTGAGCGAGGGTCGGAGACAACCTCGGCGAGAAGCGCCTACGACGCCGTGACGCGCTGTGCCGTTGCGCGGACAGTCATGCACGGCGGTGTCGAAGTCCGTGTGGCTGGCATCCCGGAACAGCTCAACATCCCAACCGCAATTTTCAAGCAGACCGCCAGCCTCATCCTCGGCAACTCCGCCGGCGACGCAGGCGTGCTTCTGGTCGAACGCGGCGCCGCAGGAACCGCCGACCCGCTCGCAGTGAAGAACATCATGAACTCAACCTTGAACATCCTGGCTGCTGCTCCTCTGCCGAGCGCCGCAGTCAAGGCGCGGACAAAGGAACTCATCAAGCACAAGAAGTCCATCGCGAAAGCCAAAAAGATCGCAATCCAGGCGCTGGAAGCCCTGAATCTTGGGTCCGGGCACGCGCAGTCCATTTAGAACACGAAACCTTCCGCCCCACCACCTCGAAATGGACACTTACAAATGCCTGTACTGACCGCCACCGCGCCCCGCGTCGCCGTCCTGAAAGCCGAACTCATCGAACTGCAGGTCACAAGGAAGGCAATCGACGACGCGATATACGTGACCATCGTCACAATCGCCAAGCTCGGGTTCGCCGAGTCACGGACCGCACGCCTAGATACTCTCAACCGGATGGTGGCGGCATCGTGAGCAAAGCAGAAGAGGTCCTGAACGAGCACCTCTGCCCAGACTGCGAGGAGACATATGTCGCCAGCTCCTGGGATGACGAGGACAGCGTGTACTGCTGCGACGGTACACCTTATGACCTGGAAGCGGACCTGTACTCCGCTGAATACGCGACCGGTGAAATCGGCAATGAAGGATACTTGGAATCAGTGCACAGGGCGATCGCTGAGGTAGAGCGTAAGCGTGAGCTGTGTGCCGCTGTTTCCAAGCGTGGGCAAGACCAGACGGGGGCGGCATGAACGCCGATCCCTGCAACACTGCGCTTGCTGACCAGCGGATGAAGCCAGACCCGGTTCCGAGGTCTGGGAGCTCGCAATCGAGGAGGCTGCCGAAACGGCGTCGCTCCGGTCAGACTTCAGAGAACGATCCGTGACCGGTTGGACCGCTTACACGAAAAGTTAGAAACGGGCCAAGCTCGGCCAGCGCCGGGTGGAGATGGCATCGGCCCGGCCGGAACGCGGCGTCGATGAAAACGGCCAGACTTCTATCCAGCAGCCCGGAGTATAAGGAACGGCGGCTCCTCCATCGGACCGACGTCACGAGCCTTCCTCCTTCATACCCCGAACGTTTCGTACCCTCACTTCAGGGCGAACCGGAACTTCTTGCGCAAGCATGCATTTCCACGTGGCGAATAGTCGTAGTTGGAACCTCTAGTCCACTCAGGTGGTACTGGTTTTCTGGCGAGGTGGTACTGGCAGCGGGTCGTTGAGCGCCGCTGCCAGCACCGCCCCGGTGAGTCCTATTCCCAGTGTTCCTTGTTGGCGCGGGCGGTGTCGTCGCGTAGCTTGCGCATGTCGACGCGGCCCAGGTTGATGGTGCGGGAATGGTTCGCGAGCCGGTTCACGATCGAGTCCGCCGCCACTCGATCCGGGAGGGCCTCGACCCAGTAGGCCGGCCCGGACTGGGAGGCGATCACGGTCGGTAGGCGGTGCTCCCTGTTCGCCAGCACCGCGAACAGGTCGCTGGCGGCGTCGCTGTCGATGCCGACGGTGAGGAAGTCGTCGATGATGAGCAGGTCGACGTCGGAGAGCTCGTTGAGCAGTCGCTGGTGGGCGATGCCATCGCCTCGGCTGATGATCAGGCGCCGGGCGAGGTCGTCCATCCGTGCGTAGGTGACGGTGTGCTCGTTCAGGCAGGCGGCGATCCCGATCGCGCAGGCGAGATAGCTCTTGCCGCCGCCGCTGGGCGAGATGATGAGCAGGTTCGTCGGATCGGCCCGCCAGGAATGAGCCGCGTATCGGCGCATCCGGACCGGGGTGATGCCACGGCCTTCGCGGTAGTCGAGCTCAGCGACCGACGCGTTCGGGATCGGGAACTTCGCCTGCCGGATGAGTTTCTCGATCCGGCTGTGTCGTCGCTGCTCGAGCGCGTAGTCGATCGCGGTCAGAAACAGCTGTTCCGGGGTGAGGGTGTCGTTGGTCTCGTCCCGGATGAGTTCCTCGAACCGGGTCGCGACGTGGGTGACCCTCAGGGCCCGGAATTTGTCGTAGTCGATGCTGGTGAACATCAGAGTTCTTCCGTTCCGCGGGCGTAGTGGGAGGCGTCGCGGACATAGACGTCCAGAAGGGTGTCGCGGAACGCGACGGTGCTGGCCGGTTTCCGTGTCGAGGCCGCGGGGATGAGCGGGCCGGGCCGTTTGCGGTCGCTGTCGATCGCGGCCATCATCCGCTTCAGCGTCGAATACGTGGCGTGGCCGCGCTGGTTGATCAGCTCCTGGCAGGTCGCTTCCAGCCGCCCCCGGTTCCTTTTGCCGAGGCCCTCGAGGATGTTCTGGCAGTCCAGATACCCCTGCGCCTCGATCTTCTGCCGGTCGAGGACCTGCTCGATGACCGTCACTGTCGCCGGGCCGAAGGAGCGGGCGCGGTCCACGAACCAGCGCCGGGACCACAGCCCCTCGATGTCGCGGTGCTGGGTCGGGACATGCTCGGGGAGGGTGGAGTACTGGCCCTTCCGGCCGAGCTTGCGGGCGTGTTCGGAGACGATGTCCTGACCGTCGAACACTGTCACCCGTGATGACGTCAGCCTCACCCGCAGCAGCCGGCCCGCCATCTTGAACGGGACGGAGTAGTGCTGCCCGTCGCAGCTGAGGTGGTAGTTGCGGCCGGCCTTGAGTTCTTTCCACTCCACTTCCTCGAACCGGTCGCCCGGCAGTGGGCCCAGCTGGGCGGCTTCCTCGGCCTGAAATACCTCCCACCGGGTGGTGTCGTTCGCCCGGCGGATGTCATGGTTGATCTCCTTCACCCGCACTGCGATCTCGGCGTTCAACTCGCCGAGGGTGGTGAAGACATCCTCGGCGAGGTAGCCGATGACGCGTTTGTTCACGACGTTCACCGCCGATTCCACGGCCGCCTTGTCACGCGGGCGGCGAACTCGGGCGGGAACGACCGCGGTGCCGTAGTGGTCGGCGAGCTGCTGGTAGCGGGCGTTGACGATCCGTTCCGTGTCTCCCTGGGTGCGCCGGTGGGTCGCGGTGGTGGGATTGTCCGGGACGAGGATCTGCGGGACGCCGCCGAAGAAAGAGAACGCCCTCACGTGGGCGTCAAGCCAGGCCTCGGACTTCATGTTCGTCGTCGCGTGGCAGAACAGCGCCCCGGAAAACGGCAGCACCGCCAGGAACAGATAGGCGCGGGTGGTCTCACCGGTGACCGCGTCCGCCAGGTCGATGGTGTCGCCGGCCCAGTCGATGAGCATCGCCCGGCCGGGCTCGTGCTGCAGCGTCGCGACCAGGTCATTGGTCCGCAGGTGCTCACCGAACAGGTGGCAGTACTGCGCATACCCATACTTCTTGCTCTGCCCGCTGACACCGACATACTTGCGCCAGCTCTGCTGCAGGGTGAAGTGCCGGTTGGCTTTCATCGACCGCAGCACGGCGGGAAAGTCCGGGGCCTCGTACTCGTCGGAGACCCGTTTACGCCCGTCGGGGAACAGAGCCTGGATGTCGGTGTCGGTCATCGATTCCGCCGACTCCGCCGTGATGCTGCGTGCGGTGATGGTCTTCTTCACCGCCGAGATGTCGCGCCGGGAGCACCCGACGATCTCGACGATCTCGTTGTAGCTGCGCCCCTGGAGCACGAGCTCCATGATCTTCCGGTAGTTGGCCATACTGCCTCCGTCTCATCGAAGCAGCGACACCGTTGTGCCCCCGCTTCGACTAGAGAATCGGAAAAGGTCAGGCCGTACCAACTACCCAGAACGAGGGGTACCAACTACGTGGACTGAAGGTACCAACAAGGGCTACTCGCCATCCACGTGACGAACCCGCAATCAGACTGGCTACACACAACTGCAAGGCCAAAGGAAGTAAAGATATGTCAAAGGTAATCAGCGAGACAGTGCACGCAGCAATCCTCAGCGAGATCGAAGATTCAGGGTCAGCCGATCTCATCTGCGCCTTCGCGAACCTCGAAGAGAGTGACGCCGAGGGTCGGGAAGGTCTCACTACTCCAAGCTCGACGTTCGACCTCTACGTCGACGGGTTCGGGCAGGACCCCATCAACCTTTCTACGCTGCTGAAAGGTGCTTCGAACGCCGACGCAGATACATTCTTAGACGCTGTTGAAACGGCAGTCTCCGACTGGTGCCAAGATGCTGGACTGAGCGCCGGAATCGGCTCAGATGTCGACGATGCCGGCCGCATTCACTTCAGCGTTACTACCGCCGCGTAGCACCACCAAGCCCGACCAGGCGGGGTCTTGGTCGGGCTTCTTCATGCCTCCGTACTCAACCCAAGCTCTTCCGTTCCCAGCCACACTTCGTCCCCGCGCAACTCAACGCCGGCCGTCCACGCTTCATCGCCCACCGGCAGTTTGGCCTGCTCGCTGTCCTTCGAGGGTTCCATATCGGTCAGGCTACCCGCGGACTGAGTTTTGTGATGGTGACAATGACACCAAGCTCCGCATCACCGATGGTGCCGGCGCCGTGGAGGATGCCGGGCTCGCCGATCGTGAGGTTGAGGTCGTTGATGGGGCCGCCGGGCCGCTCGTCTTCCGGGTAGCTGTCGTCGTCATCGGCGACCTCGTGCAGTAACCAGGCGATAACCGTGTGGCCGTCGGCGCCGATCTCTATGATGCCGACGGTGCCGTCGCCGGTAGCCGTGTAGATGCCGGGCGAGTCTGCGCTTGTGAGCTGGTTCATGCCTGCTTCATGCGCGGGGCTGGCTCGGTCAGGAGGTCCGCCATTCAGGGCGTATTTCTGGAAGCGGCTCGGCGTCGATCCAGAGGATGGGAGCGGCGGTCGTCCCGACTTCTCCGGTCACGTCGTCTGGGTCACGGAAGGACCACCAGCCACAGGCGCCTTTGGCAAGCTCAAAGAGGTCGACGGCGTACATTCGACCGTCGGCGGTCAGGTGCGGTCCAGAGCTGCCTCTGGCAACGCCGCGGCCTATCTTGATAGAGCCGTTCTTATAGATTCGGACGACGACGATCTCTGCATCCGTGATTGCTGTGTAGCTCCACCCGCGGAGGGACCCAAGGTTTATTAGGCGAGGCCCGAGGCCGTTGTCCATCACGGTAGGGGCTCGAAGGGCGGACCGGGCAGCTGCTCGACCGAAAGCACGATGCCTCCGGTGAAGTGGACGGCACGGTCAACGTCGATGAAGTCGATCAATGCAGGAGTACCCGACTCCAGCCGGACCCCAGCGCATGGTGCGTACGGAATGCCCTCGGCCGGCGAGGCCATAGCCCGGCCGGTGACAATGTGCCTGGCGTGGAGGATCACCTCGCGGGTGGTGGTGATACGGAAGAGCGAGAGTTGAGTCAAGTCGTGTGTGGTGGGCATGACTCTTACATGCGCGGGACATTGTCAGAATCGATCTCCACGATCTCCACGATCTCCACGATCTCCACGATCTGCACGATCTGCACGACGTCAACAACCAGGCCGCCAGTCCAACCGCCGCCGTCAGCCCACTGGACGACGGCCGACTCCCCAATCTCGAAGTTACAGCCGACGGCCGCCCTCTGCGGAGCGCCCTCGCCGATCGCTACCTCGGAGTGAGCGGAAGTCCGGCTTCGAAGGAACGTGACGGTTTCGTCCGCGCTGGTCGTGATGCGGAAGATGTTAAACGTTCGCGGGTTGGGTGTGGTGGGGTGGTTCGGGAAATCCGTTTGGGCAAGCTGTGCGGGGGAGTTTCGCTTCTCGCCGCGGGACCGTTCCAGCGAAGAACTGAACATTTTCCACGGTATGGATTTGCTCGGTGGGGCGGACGCCGTTCCCTTCGGTCCGGAGACCGGCGCGGCCCTCTATTTCCGTGGGGTTCGTGGCATCTTAACCAGAAGGATGAGCATATAGATCCAGGCCCCGAAGACGATGGCCGCTTCTAGGATGTAGAAAAGTGGTTTTGGCTGATCGAGTCCGAGGAGCAGAATCTCCAGGGCGACGAAGGGCCCGACGATGACGCCGATCCAGTTCCGGACTCGGCGGCCCCTCGGTGCAGGTGTGGGCCTCATGAGATTCGACCGTCGGCCGAGGACACAAGAGCGAATACGACGCGGCTGGCGTCGCGAGTGCTGTCTGGGCAGGGCATGCCGCCAGAGTAGCGGTGAATGCGTTCGTCGCAGTGCCAAACAACCACAGTCCGTCGGGGATACGCTCCCACGGCGGTATGGAGACTGTCGAGTAGCGAGGCCAGTTCGAAAAAACGCACTTGAGCGTCTAACAAAAAGCTGGCGAGCTTGCCCACACACCCCCTGGTCTGGGGCGAGAAACGCGACTCTGCAAGCAATATGGTTTGCTCAAGCGTGCTCAGCATTTTGGTGTGTATGGATTCGCTTCGGGACCAGTCGTCATTAGCGAAACGGGGGTTTTGGTGAGCACAGTCAACATCCTGAGGGCAATGAATAGGTGGATCAGACACCGGGAGACATCGTTGGGCCGCTGTTCCAGAGACGGGTCGGCGCAGTGAAGTTGCGGTATCGACGACAGCTTTCGTCGTTCGCGTTGCTGTGCGTCCTCGCCATCGGCCTCCTGACTTCCTGCTCCGTTATTGGAAACTCCGCCAAATCATGGCTTGAGGGCAGTCCTCTCGTTAGCAGCGCGAAGGTGTTCACATGCTGGTGCGTCCCGAGAGTCACCGCCACCCTCAGAGATTCCGTCACCGAGAGTCAGGTACGCCAGTTCGCAGTCGAAGCTTCGGACTACCTCAGGCGCGTCAATTCCGCCAAGGCTCCCCAAGACACGGTGGATATCGACCTTGACTACCGCAGCGCCTCCTTCGCGATAAAAGAGGACCGGAACGTGACCACGCAGATAGTGGACAGGGCTTTGGCCGTCAGCCACGATCCGCGAGTGACCTCTGTGGCCGCCTCCGAATCCTTCACTTCGATCTCCACGTCCAGAGATCAGCTGGCAGACGTGTATGCCCGCTATGCCAACCCTGAAAAGCTCCAACTCACTGTCTATGACGACAAGACGAGTTTGAATTTCCATGTCGGCGACAACGACCCCACTGGGTCGCTAACGTGCACACCACAAGCGGCTCTTGTCGCAGAAGCGCGCAATCTTCTCGCCGATTCGCGCGTCACGGGCGCCCGTCTCGACCTGTGCAGTGCGGTGGACGTGGCGGTGACCAAAGCCAATGACGCCGCAGCCATCCGCTCTCGTTTTCTTGAGCTAGCCTCAGACCCGGCGCTCAGTTTCGTGAAGTTTTCTGTGAGCTCGGGTGGTTCCAAGGACAACCCTTACGACCCAAGCCTTCCCCTGTCTTCCACTTCCTCGTTTTACGGGGTAACTCTCGACACTCTTGCCGTACTGAAGCTCCTCGAAGTGACACCTGGAGTGCAGGGGTACGACATGGGCTACATCCTCCAGGTCTGGGTGTCCAACCCCGCCAAGCTGAGATCGGTAGTGGAGAGGGTGAATGCGCGGGCCGTCGCTGCGGGAATTCCAGGCATCCGGTTCTCGTCCGGAAACGTCAGCGTCTCCGACGACAAGGACGCCGGACCGATGTCTGCCCAACTTGACCTCATCGACGAAATGGCCAGACTCCAATCGGCCAACACCGAGCTCACGTTCGATGTGAACGCAATGGACATCACCATCAGTATCCCGAAGTACACGTCGAAACTCGGCCACGCAGTCGTTCAGGCGGGTCTCGAGGAACGCCCGTCCCGTGAATACGGCACGGAACCTCACGCCCTCCGCCTGCACAGCCAGATGACGTTGTCCGCAGCCTCCGTCTCGACTACAACCCGCGCCCGTTCCCGCTCTGCGGCCTGACGCGCCCGAACTTTCCTCGCAACGTCCAGCAGGTCCCACATTTGCTCGCCGGTCAGAGAAACCCCGCGGGCACCGGTGCAACGGGTTCGCCCGCGGATGAGGGCGAAGTGGGTGCGGAACACCGGTGCCGCGATCTGCGCCTGTGCGTCGTGGAAGAACACCACGTTGGAGACGGGCCCGGTGCCGTCGTCGAGGGAGAGGAACACAACGCGTTTGCCGCTTCGCATCGGGGGCGTGTGGGTGGCCCGGCGGACCCCGGCGACGAGGACCTCGGTGCCACCCGGAAGGTTCACGAGCTCCGACGCGGGCGTGACCCCGAGTTCTTTGAAGAGGGGGTAGAACCGGGTCACTTGGTGGTGGCTGACGGCGAGGCCGAGGTCTCGGAGTTCCACGTCTGTTTGGGTGCGGCCGCGGAGGTCGAGGGCGGTGACCGACCGGTAGAAGTCGGGCAGTGGCAGTTCGATGTCGAAGGCGAGCTGGTCGGGGCCGACGGGGAGGGCGCGGCCGCCGAGGCCCTGGATGTAGGCGAGCAGGTCGCCGCGGCGGGCCCGGTCGTAGCCGATGAACGAGTCGAGGGCGCCGACCCGGGCCAGGGCTTCGAAGGTGCGCCGGCGCGGCCGCACCCGGTCCCGGAAATCCTGCAGGGACGAGAACGGCTGATGCTCTGCGATCCGCTGCCGCTCTGTCGCGGTGCATCCGGCGAGTTCGGGCAGGGCGAGGCGGATGGCGAGCTGCCCGTCGCCCTGCTGCTCGACCCGATATTCCAACGCTGACTTCTGGATGTCGAGGCCGAGGACGGGAACGCCGAGGTTGCGGGCTTCGGCGACGATGAGGTCCTTGGGCCACATGCCCGGGTCGTGGGTGAGGAGCCCGGCGAAGAAGGGTGCCGGGTGATGCGTTTTCAGCCAGGCGCTCTCGTAGGAGGTCCGGGCGGACGCCGCCCCACGGGCTTTGGCGAAGCCGAAACTGCCAAACCCGGACAGAACCTTCCATGCCCGGTCGGTGACCGGGCGCTCGAACCCGCGGGTGGCAGCTTGCTCCCGCACGTACGTTTCGATCTCGGCGAGGTCGCCGGATTTGCCGACGTGCCGGCGGAACACGTCGGCTTGGCCCATCCCGCAGCCGGTGAGCTCGTCAAAGATGCGCATCACCTGTTCGTGGAAGACGACGACACCGTTGGTTTCAGCGAGGAACGGTTAACACGTTCACGTACATCGTGATCGCCCTCGCCTCTGTGGTCGAGAACATGCGTCAGATGCTGAGCTTCTACAAGCGCAAACTCGCGATCACGGCGGTGACGGCAAAGAACCGCGAGCTCCCGGGCACGTTCTGGCAGAGCGCCGGGCCCGCTCCCGTCAACGATGAGGGTCTACAACCGCCCGGCTAGAACTAGCCAGCTCCCAACACACCCCGCTTACCCGCAATGCGAGTCCCTTCGGCGTACCTGCAGCGTCAGGTGCGCCTTTTTTGCGTCTAACCCCGGGCATTGCTCGGCCGCGAAGAGGCGAGGGCAATCGTTTTCGGGCAAAAAAAATAGGCCGGACAACCGATATCGGTTGTCGCGACCTATTTCCCAAACGGAAGTCCGGAATACTCCAAAACTCTCTGGTGGTCATACGGAGTGCATGCGCGGAGCGTCCCAAAAACGACCGGTTGTGGGACCGCCGCCCGAAAGTCGGACGCGCCGCGCATGGTTATCCCAGAAGTCGTCCTAGTAGCTTTCCATTCCCGGAAGCTCCAGTTGACGTATTCGGGAAGGCAACATGTCGATCATCGGCTACGCACGAGTCTCCACCGAGGACCAGAACCTCGACGGACAGCTTCTGGCCTTGAACGGAGCAGGCGCCGAGAAGATTTTTCAGGATCACGGAGTCAGCGGCACAAAGACGACCAGGCCTGGACTTGACGCGGCGCTCGCCTACCTCAGAGACGGCGACGTCCTTCTGGTACATCGCCTAGACAGGCTGAGGCGGTCGACTCTTCATGTGCTCGCGTTGATCCAGGAACTGGGGGGTAAGGGCGTCGGCTTCCGATCGCTCACAGAGAGTGTAGACACAACCACTCCCGCGGGGCGACTGCTCCTGACCCTCTTGGCCGGCCTGGCCTCCATGGAGAGGGAAGTGACTGTGGAGCGGACCCGCGCCGGTCTCGCCGCTGCCCGAGCCCGCGGTCGCATCGGTGGTCGTCCGAGGGCGCTGACCGCTGCACAGATCGAGCTGGCCAAGATTATGTATGCCCGAGGCACAGCGGTCTCGGCCATCGCTGCCGAGCTGGGGTGTGGCCGCTCCACGGCCTACCGGGCTCTAGAGGCTGCCTAGTCATTCCAGACAACGACGAGATCTTCCGCGCTGTACCGGGTGCCGCTTCCTGCGGTCATGATCACGACAGTCAGCAGTCGGGCCACCACATCGCGCTGGGCGCTCATGTCCAGCTCATCCCATTTTTGTTGAACGTCGCCACCGGTCAGATGGGCAAGAGGTGTTGACGGCCGCGCCGTATCGAGCATCCGCTGAGCTTTCGTTCGAGCCTCGCCGCTGGCTGCCGTCATGCTCCGCAGTTGCTCCCGCGTGATCTCTCCGGCCATGAACATCTGGCTGACCACGAGGTCCTTGGCGTTGACGGCGTCGATTGCTGACTGGGCCTTTTCGGCGACACCGCTGTCACTGGTCGCAAACAGATCGATCGCATCCGGCATCCCGAGCCGCCCAACGACGAGCTCAACAATAGAGGCGTCCACAGCCTCCTGGTGCCTCCTCACCTTGTAACAGATCGAGCAGTTGTACGCCGGCGGCTGTCGTTTGGTTGCACCGGTCTTCTCGCTGACGACGGTCCTGCCAATCTGCCGGCGCATCACCCCACCGCACAACCCGCAGAGTGCAAGACCCGACAACAGATACTTGAACCCCGGGCCGACATGGTTTGACCGTCGCGCCGGGTCTTTCAGTAGGGCGACCAGCCGTTCGTAGGTGGCCTGATCATAGAGCGGTTCGGTGGTCGACTGACCGATAATTCGGCCTTGGTATTGCCGGAGACCGGCATTGGTTGGCCGGAGCAAAATCTGTCTGAGGATCGTCGAGTTCCAGAGTGGAGCTTTTGGCCCGTGGATCCCGCGGGCGTTGAAATCCGTGACGACGGATCGCAACGACTCGAGGGCCAGGATCCGTTCGGCTGCTTCTCGGACGACGGCCCCATACTCCGGATGGATTTTGTCCTGGCCTATACCCGCCGAATCCTTGGTCCGGGCGTATCCGTAGGGCGCATATCCGTGTGGCTCGCCGGCCTGAGCCTTCTGCAGGAATTTGCGCTTCAGCCTTGTGCTCATTGCTTCGGTCTCGTACCCCGCGATCGTCCCGAGGGTTCTCGCCATCATCCGGCCGACGGGGGTCGATAAGTCAATCTCGCCGGTGGTAGTTGCGAGCTCAAGTTTGAGGTCATTCGCCATATTGATGAACCCTTCGAGCTCCATAGGCTTTCGGGTCAACCGGTCTATCGAGTACGCGACGATTGCCTGGATTGCGCCGGAGCGCACGTCCGCTAGCATTCTCTCGAACTGCGGCCGCGGCTTCTTGGACGATGCGCTCACATCGTTATCGACGTAAATCCCGGCGACATCCCACTCCAGCTTGGCGGCCTTCACGATGCAGTCCTGGCGCTGGCGCTCAACACCGAGCCCCTCTCCCGCGGAATCCATGGAAATCCGGCAGTAAATCGCAGCTCTCATAGCTACATCGTAATGTCTGTTTCTTTCCGCTCGTATTCCTGATCCTCCCCATGACGATCCTGTTCGCGATCTTCCCCGGCCTCTTCATCCTGCAGGCCGGTTTCTGACCGTGCCGGCCTCGACCGCATACCTGGACCGCACCCTGGCACCCTCACCACCTGCACGACAAGCACCGACACGACGACCACCGAGAAGAGGAGACGAACATGCATACCCTGACGCGGCGCATCCGCAGGCAGTGGACGGCGAGGCACGACGACACCGGGGACGTGCCCGGCTGGGTCCTGATCACGCTCGTGAATGATGCCTGTTCTCACCTTTCGACAAAGTGAACCTTGATCAGGGATTTAGGGCGCTGGGGCCAAACCTCGATGTGGTCAATTAGTGACCGAAGTATCTCGCGCTTGGCTTCTAGCTTGAATTCTGACCAGTGCGCGAGCAGGTCGGCGACCACCTGAAAGGGGATGACTCGCTCTGCCACGGTCGCCGTTCTGAGCGTGTCAATGAGTCGTTGACGGTCGGCGAGCATTCCGTCGCGAAGTCGGGTGTACGTGTCGTGAGGTATTCCGGAGTCAACCAGGCGCAACGTGAGGTTATCGAGTCGTGTCGACACGGCCGCGATTTGGGCCTCTATCTTGACGCGCTCGTTCGGCACGGTTTTTTGGTTTTGGAGTGCTGGGATTTTCTTGGCAGCTCGCTTGTTGAGTTCGGCGGCGAGCAGAGTGAGTTCGGCGTGCACGGCGGTTTCTAGAACGGATGCCATGACGTATCCGCCCGCGTGGGTGCGTTTCTGGTGTGCGGCCGAGCAGCGGAATTTTGGGGTGCGTTGCGCCCCGAACTGCCCGGCAGTCATGCTCGATCCGCAGTGGCACCTTACGAGCCCGGAGAGTAGGTATTGAGAGCGCTCAATTCGGCCGTATCCTCGGCGCCGGTTGCGGGCTTCGAGGAACGTCTCCCATTGCTCGGGGTCGACGAGCGCCGGGTGTGCGCCGGGCAGGAGTTCGCCGTGGTAGCTGATGAATCCAGCGGCGAAACCGGAATCCATGACGCGGCGCACGGTGCGGTCACTCCATAGTCCATCGGTCTTCACGCCGTATCCACCGCTTGGCCTCGTCGCGCCCTCGTTGAGCCATTGGACGAGGGAGTAGACGGATTCGCCAGCGATGTACCTCCGGTACATTTCGGCGAGCACAGGGCCGCTCACGGCGTCTATCTCGAATCCGTCGTCGTGGGTGTAGGTATAACCAAATCGGGGCTTACCTGTGGCGGGCAGTCCGTTGCGGATGCGGCGGGCGTGGCTCTCTTTCCAAGTGTCGCCGATGCGCTCGGATTCGAACGCGGCGAACTCGGTCAGCATCCCTCGCGCCAGACGTCCGGTCGAGGTCGTTGTGTCGAGCGGTTCCGTCGCCGACTCGATCAGGCCACCGGCAGTCTGCACCCGGTCGGCGGCGACTGCCCAGTCGAGGCGGGATCGGCTGAGCCGTGACCATTTCCAAAGCACGATGACATCGGCGGTGCGCTCGTCGATCATGCTCATGACGCGTTGGACGGCGGGGCGGTTCCAGGTGCGTCCCGAGATTCCGGGGTCGGCCTCGACGGCGACGACGCGATAGCCGCGGCGCTTGGCGAACTCGCGGCCCTCGTGCTCTTGGAGTTCGAGGCTGATCGATTCCTCACGGTAGGTCGACTGACGTAGGTACAAGACAGCGTTCAACTGCGCAGGCTTCGTCGTCTTAGCCACGGGTCTGCCCCTGTGCGCCCTCACCGAGCATCATGATCACTTTGCCCATGACCTCACCGCGTCGTTTCTCGTCCGTTATTGCGGTGATCAACGGCGCGATGAGACGGAGGTATTCCTCGACGTAGACCGGCCATTCGTTATCCCTACCCGGTGCAATATCCAGAGCCAAAAGTATTCGCCATAGTTTGTCTGCTTGAGGGGCACTTTTGCCACTCTCTAGGTTCATTACGGTGCCTCGTGACACGCCGGCCATTTCCGCTAGCTCGTCCTGACTCAGGCCTTGAGCGACCCGAGCGGGGCGGACTTTTTGGCTATATGACAGCCGCGTTTGCCAATCCATGAAAGGAGCTTTAAAGACTTCTTGGACATTGGAGTTTGCGTTCATGGTCGAAAGTTTACCTGTCTTCGACATAATGTCGCAAGGGGGGACCAACAGCACCCCCCTATCTTGCACATCATGCACAAGAGAGGCTAGTGTTTTCGACATGACCAGTCCCGCACCAACCCCGACACCAACGACACCGTCCGAGGGAATCCGAGCGCTTCGGAACCTCGCAGGTCTCACGCTCGACCAGGTAGCAGAGAGGGCCGGAACCTCGGCAGCTTACCTCTCTCGGGTCGAGCGTGGCGAGCGTCGTATGACGCCCAAAATGATCGGCCGAGTTACGACCGTCATCGCCGCGCAGCTCTCACTTCCGAGAGCGGCCTGACCATGGTCAGCGGGCGTCCCAGTGAGGCAGCGCTCGATCGAGCGGCGTCACTCATAGCTCAGGAACTCGTGCGCATTGCTCGCGAGAACGCCGAGCTGGACGCCCGCGACCTTCCCATCGCCGCGTAGACCGCGCGCGACAACCTCGGGCTCTCTGAGCCAATGAAAGGGCACAGCCATGTGTAGATTCAGCCTGTTTTCCCGTTTCAAGCGATCAGCGCCGATCAAGCGTCCGCTGCTCACGCCCATTGAGGCAAGCCTGCTCACTCCCGAGCACGTCAACAACGAGGGCCGTATCGCTCTCGGTGACTACCTGTACGCGCAGGGTTACCGCGATTTCAACCTCATGCTGTCGCTCGCGTTCTTCCGAACGGCCGTGGTTGACGAGTACGAGCACGTACACGGCGAGCACCCGCCCATTCACGAGGTGCCAGGCGGCGCCGACCGCCTCGACTACACGTTCACGACGGCCGACAAACCGATGATCGATCGCGTGTTCGCGCTCGGGTTCCGCACAGCTCGCACACCGGAGCGTGTCTCGTGACGCGTCGCGTGAGTCGGCAGCATGAGCGCCGCGAACGCGTCACGACGGACAGCCAGGGCGTGACGACGGTGACGCAGAGCATCGACGCGACGGACCGAAAGCAACTGCTTGCGAACCGTGCGGCTGCTGCGAAGTCCGTCGAGCGTCGCGAGCTGCTGCTCGGCCGTCGCAATGACCGCTTGGACGTGGCGGCATGATCCTGGCCGCGCTCAGTGGAGCGCCGCACGGCATCGACCCGCTCGGAATCCTCGGCCTCGCCATCGTCGGCGCGCTCGTCTCCGTGTGGATCGTCATCAAGGGCACTGACCCGCTCGACCCGGCATAGCCGGCCCCCAACCTCTACCACCAGGAAGGCAACACAATGGCGAAACCATTTATCCCCAAGTACATCGCGCCGTCGCTGATCGCTCTGAACGCGCCTCGGAAGGGCACCCGTATGCGGGCGACTCTCGGCGCGACACGCATCGTCGGCACGCTCGCCGAGGCGTGGGTGTCTCAGCGTGTGATCGAGCTGTGTCCCGAGGGCACGGCGCGGCCGACGACGAACCGGATTCCGTGCTGGCTCGACAACGGCTGGACCTTCGAAATTCTCGACCCCGACGAGGACGGCGGCACCGGCATCGACATGGCTGTCGGCTTGCGCGTCGACGCGAAGACCGACGGCACGGTCGAAGTGCGCAACCCGGGCGGTTTGACCGGCACGGGCGCGGGGCGTGTGCTGCGTGCCGTGGCGAATCAGCTCGACCCCTGGTATGACGCAGCGGACCTTTCCATCCTTCCCGAGGTCGTCAACTTCCCGTTGACGGTTGCCGCGTGAAGGGCGGGGATGTGGTGACCGCTCCCGCGACGGTGCCTGACGCCGAGACAGAGCCGTGGGTCGACCTGACCGCCTGGCACGCCGCACTCGGATACACACCGCTCGTGCAGTCGGAGGATCGGCAGGCATGGATGACCGTTCGTTCAGGCGGTGTGACGGCGACCGATGTCGCGACGATCGCCTCGGCTGGCGCTGCCGGTCGCGCGCGGCTCAAGGCCGAAAAGCTCGGCCAGGCGCGAGGGTTCGGAGGGAACAAGTACACCGATCACGGCCGTGCTCGTGAGGTGTACATCGCCGGGTGGGTCGACGGCGAGTTCGACATTCCCGCGTCGACGTGGGTCGTCGCTGCGCTCGATAACCCGAAGTTCCTCGCGACGCCTGACGGCATCGGCGAAGACGCCGGGAGCGAGTGCAAAACGACGATGCACCCGTGGCCGACGCGCTCCGACGTGCCGCGACGGTACATCGATCAGTGCCAGTGGGGAATGCGCGTCACGGGCAAGTCGCGGTGGTTGTTCGCTTGGGAGGAACACGAGAATTTCGTGCCGACCCACATGGAGCCGAAGTGGTTTTGGATCGAGCGCGACGAAGAGCGGATCGCGGTGCTCGAAGCGCTCGCGCTCGAATTCCTCGCCGAGGTCGCCGAGCCGTACAAGCCGACCGAGTACGACGAGCTGATCGCGACCTACCTCGAACGCAAGGCGATCCTCGACGCGGCCAAGTCGAGCCTCGACGAGACCGACGCCGAAATTCGCGCGCTGCTCGCCGGGAAAGACAAGGTGACGGCCGCGACGCCGTTCGGCAATCTCTCCTGGTCGACGCCGAAGCCGAGCGCGACGTTCGACAAGGCCGCATTTCAGGCGGCTCACCCTCGGATTTACGCCCGGTTCGCGGGCACGACTCAGAACAAGCCGTCGCTGCGCATCGCAGCCGGGAAAGAGGCCAAAGCGTGAGCAACAACGAGTTCGATCAGGACTACAACAGCGTCAAGGATCGGCTGGGGGAGTTCCGTACGAAGCACCCCGAGGGCTCGCTGCAACAGAAGGCGATCGCGTTCGTCGAGGTTGACGGCGTGCACGGCGTGCTCTACACGGCCGAGGCATTCCGCACGCCGGACGACACCCGGCCCGGCCAGGGCACCGGGTGGTGCCCGTTCCCCGGCACTACCGAATTCACCCTCGGCTCCGAGGTCCAGAACGCGGAGACATCGGCGTGGGGTCGCGCGATCGTCGCGGCTCTCGCGGCCGACACGACGCGCGGAATCTCGGCCGACCACCAGTCGCGCGCTCCCGGCACCACGATCGACCCGGGCAAGCTCGTCGCGTACGCGACCAGCCTGCGCGGTGCCGGCCCGGTCGAGGCCCTGTGGGCGGCGCTGGCCGGGTTCCCGCAAGAGACGCGCGATGCGGTCGCCGCGGTCGCGACGGCGAAGCGGAAGACGGCGGCGACCCGAACGACGACCACGCCCGGCAAGGCGGCAACGCCGCGCAAACGCAAGACGGGGCGAGCGGCAGGCGTCGCGCGCCACATCGCCGAACGTGCCGCCGCCGAGCGCGCCGAGGCCGCACCAGTCGCATGACCCATTTCGAGGACCAGCGGTGGACGGCGGTGCCGTCAGCCGAGGTCATGCAAGCGATCTTGGATCACCGGCACGACGAGTCGTTCCTCGCGCGGTTCACGGCCAAGATCGACACCCGCAACGCGGCCGACGCCGACGAGTGCGACGTGTGGACGGGCGCGCTGAGTTCCGAGGGATACGGAAACTTCCGCGTCGGCAAGCACATCGTTCGGGCGCACCGGGTCGCGTACATCGTCAAGTTCGGCGAGGTGCCTGACGGCCTGTTCCTCGATCACGTCTGGCCGGTCTGCAAATACCGGTTCTGCGTCAACGAATGGCACCTCGAACCAGTGAACAACACCGAGAACACCAGGCGCGGCCGGGGCATCGGCTCCATGAATCAGCGGGCGATGCGCTCGGCCGCGATCATCGCCCGCAATGACTACGAAGGAATGAGGCTCGCCGCATGAGCGACGCGATCGAAACCACCGAGGGGCCGACAGTCAGCCAGCTCGCCGAAACATGGCTCAGTCTGCGCGACCGCGCCGAGGCCCTGGTCAGCGAGCGGCCCGACGACCCCGGCGCCGTCGCGAACATCATGCACGAGGTCGAAGTACTGATGATCGAAATCGCCGACTACCTCAACAACCTGAATCACCAGCGCTACACCGCCGAACGGGCGCACTCGAAGCGCAGGAACGCGGCGCTGTCGGTGCACGGCAAGAGCTATGGGGTGACGATCGCTCGGGCAATGGCCGATGTCGAAGCGCTGCCCGAGCAAGCCGCCTGGGACGCGCTGCGGGCCGCGTATCACTACGCCGAGGACACGCAGAAGGCTTTGCAGACCAAGCACTACGGGCTGATGAACGTCAACAAGAACATGCAGTCGGTCATCTTCGAGCGGGGGCGCCGCCAGTGACCGCCTACCCGAAGCCGACGCGGCGCATCGTCCTGTTCGGGGCCGCGCTCTTGCGCCTCAACATTCTCGTCGACCGTCGCGAACAACAGCGATGCGCGCGATGCGGCCGCATCATCTGGGCGGGCGGCTCGCGTCATCATCGCAAGTTTCGCAGCCGTCGAGGCTCCGACAGTGCCGCGAACATCGTGCTCATGTGTGGCTCTGGCACGACGGGGTGCCACGGCTGGGTGCACGCTAACCCGACCTCGGCAGCAATGGTCGGTTTCGCTCTCGAATCGTGGCAGGACCCGACCGAACACCCGATCGAACATGTGCTCTACGGCCGCGTGTGGCTTGACGACGACGGCGGGCACAGCGGCACGCCGCCGCGCCGACAGGTGGGACGGGCCGCGTGACGATGCCGGAACGATCGATGGTTTACGCCGTCTACTGGCCCGAGCGGCAGGTGCTCAAGATCGGGCGTGCGTGGAAGATGTCTCGGCTCCGGGGCCTCATGGCGACGGGCGGCGAGGTGATCGTGCTCATGCGCGATTGCCCGTCGAACTGGGAGCTGTGCGCGCTCGCTGAGCTTGACGGGTGGTTCGAGCACGCGTTCACGACGGCCGACGAAAGCCTCGACCTGCTGCGTGGCGGTCGCGGATTCACCGAGTGTTTCAGGGTCGCGGTCGCCGACCTCGGGCGCGCAATCAAAACGATGTTGAAAGGGATCGCCAGGTATGGGCATGACGAGAAAACGGGATCTCTTGCCGGAGATGTTTCGGAACGAGGACCTGTTAGCGCTGTCGGTGCAGACGAGGCTGACGGCGATCGGGTTGCGGCTGTACGCCGACGACCACGGGCGGGAGTCGGCGAATCCGGCCCTGATCAAGGCAGCGTTGTGGCCCCTCGACACGGATGTAACGGAAGCGACGATCAACGGTCATCTGATCGAGCTGGACGACGCCCGGTATCTCGACCTCTACCAGATCGGGCCTCGCACGTATTTTCAGGTCGTCGAATGGCCCCGTGTGGACCATCCGGGCGCGTCGAAAATACCCGAAGCACCGGCCCGGGATTCCTCGCGAACGGCTCGCGAGCCATTCGCGGCTGGGGAGGGAGAGAGAGAAGAGAGGGAGAGCGAGAGATACAGCGAGGGGGAGGGCGCGTGGAGGGACGCCGAGGGCGCCGGGGGTGGCGATTCGCGATCCGTTCGAGAGGACTTGCCGCCCTCACCGTTCTGCCGCTTGCATCCGCAGGGCATCGACAAAGCCTGTCGGAACTGCGGCACTGCTCGCCTGCGTCATCGCGCCTGGAACGACCAACAGCTCGCCGGGATTCGGCCTACGTTCGCGGGATCGGGGCCTGACTGATGGATACCGCCTACACATTCGCGTCGACGGACTACGTGCGGGTGATGATCTACGCGCCGACCGGCGTTGACCTGCCCGACACGATCGAGGTCAAGCGGGGCGGCAAGGTCGTTCCGTTCTTCCGGCTGTCGGATCGGTCGTTGACGTGCGAGAAGGTCGGCGGCGTATCTGGCGAGTGCGGTCGGTTCGACTGTCATCGGCGGGCGCTCGGCAGTTGCCAGTGTGGCCGGCACCCGTCGCCCGTGAAGTTCTCGAAGATCAAGGCCGCATGACGGCCTACGTCGAGACGGTCGCCGACCAGGCGTTCACCGCGTGGCTGTCCGGCCTCGACGCCGAGCGGGTCGAGCGCGAGCTGCACGCGCACCTGACACCCGTTGAACGACGGATGCTCGCCTACCAATCCCGGAAGAAACCAGCGGCGGCACCGCCGCCTGAACAGCTCTCCGAATCAACTCAATTCCGAATCGCGCTCGCAGTGCTCGCAGCGCTTGAACCGAAGGCAGGAACACCTCATGGAAACCAATGAAACTATCGCCGCACGCCGGGCCGCATGGGTGGCGTTCTGCACCGCTCAAGGGCAGACCCACCTCATCGACGACTACACGGGACCCGGTGCGGTGCTCAAGCTTGTTTGGGATGCGTCGTGGGCCGAATCGCGGGTCAGCGCCGCACACGTCCTGCCGTTCAAATCGAGGGACACAGCGAAGGCGACAGGGTTTTCCGCAGGGTCGGCCGAGGTGCTGCATTCCCGTCGCCACAGGTCGCTCGGTCATGTCGAATTCGGCGAAAGCCTTATCAAAATGCGCATCAATCTGGAATGGCCGCCCAGGCAGGACGGTGACCACGATTCGACAACGCACGCGCAGCTCGTTCGGATGCTCGATGACTTGATCGTTGCTGCTCTCGGCGGGATCGCGGAACGCACTATCGACTTCGGGCAGGCAGCATGAGCCGCCCGCTGCGCACCTCCCGGTCGCGTCGTGTCGACCGCATCGTGTCGACGGTGGTGTTCGTCCTGCTGGCGGTCCTCGGTGTGCTCATGGGGTATCTGATCGGCCGTGATGTCATCCCGGCGATTGCCGCCCTGCCGACCCGCCCGAGCGTCACCGCGGCGCGCTCCATGTGGCTCATCCTGGCTGCTGTCGCCTCCGGCGGCGTCCTGATCGCCCTTATGCCGGCTGGTCGTCGGTGAGCGGCCGGGTGTGCATCCGTGGGTGCATGAATCGTGGCGAGCATTTCGCGGCATGCGCCGACTACGGCGTGACGGTCGGTGCGACCTGTCGCGGGTGTGTCCCGTCCGAGGCTCGCGAGGGCGCGTTGATCTGCGGGCGCTGCTACGCGGCGGTCAAGCGCAACATCGTAGCTGCGCCTGACGTGATCGCGTTGATTCGTTCGCAGGCTGACCCGTTGAAAGCGGCTGTCTACGATCGCGAGATGGTCACGGGGAGCCGAGGTGACTCGGCGCCGGCCCCGGTGCAGTCTGACCTGATCGACGCGGCCGACGACATCATTCGCACGCTGCGCGGTTGGTCGTACTATGCCGCGCTCGGCGAGTTCACGAGTCGAGTCGCCGGGCTCGCGCCTGGTGCCGACGCTGAGGAAGCGCACGACGCGGCGCTCGACGAGACGTGGGCGATCCTCGCGTCGCTTGACGGGCTGGCGAATGACACCGGCCAAGTCGAGGCGTTGTGCGCGGCATTCATCGATCTACCGCCTGCCGAGCACTCCGGGGTGTGGACGATCGAGCGGGCGATTCGCCGTTGGCCGCTCGCCGACCGGGCGTATTACGCAGCTCAGCCGTGCCCGGTGGCGGCGTGCGGTATGCGGGCGATCAGGGTCACGCCGCCGCGGCGGGCAGGTGGCGATACCCGCTATCTGTGTGCGGCGTGCGGCTGGGAGAAACACGACTACGACGACGACGGGCTCTGGCTCAACTTCAGCAAAAAGGAAGGCAAGGCGGCATGACGACGACAACGAAGTTCCTAACTCGCAAGGAAGCGGCTGAGCGGGTCGGAAAGAACCTCGCGACGATCTACCGGTGGGAGGAACGCGAACTGATCGTGTTCGTGCTCGACCGGGTGCGCGAGGTCGATCTGCTCGCCGCCGACAAGAAGGCGCGCGAGCGGCGTGGCCGGCCTCGTGCGTTGCGGCCTCGCGCCGCTTGAGCCCGTCACCCGACGACGACTGCCCGGTGTGTGAAGACATTCACCCGGTGCGGTTGCCGTGCCCGCAACAGCTCCCGTATGACCTCTGGACACCGAAAGGGATTGCAGCATGAAGAACATCAGTATCGCTTGGGAAGTGATCGACGAGCGCACCAGGCAGAACGAAAAGTGGGGCGAGCAGAACCACCCGAACGGAACCGGTCCCGGCTGCAAGCCGTTGGCCGACGTGACGACGGAGCACTATTCCTATCCGGCCGAAGATCTCGCCACCCTGGCGAAGCTTGCGACCGATCGCGCCGCCGCGCGCGGGGACGTGACCTGGCGCGACATCTTGATAGAGGAAGTGTTCGAGGCGTTCGCCGAGGATGACCCGGCGAAGCTGCGCGCGGAACTCGTGCAGGTCGCGGCCGTCGCTCAACAGTGGGTCGAGGCTATCGACCGTTCGCACGCCGAGGTCGTCAAGCCATGAGCGCCGCTGAGGTGGAACTCGTCGGCGGTCCCCGCGACGGCGAGCGTCGGGTGATTCCCGACGTTGACGTGCCCGAGATTGCGTTCACGGGACCGCCGACGCCGCGTCCTGCGAATGCAGAGGGGTGGGTGGATATCACCGCGCAGGCGCCGCGGCTCCGAGATGTCTACCGCCGTCGGCTGGGGCTGCACCCGTTCGGGGTTCGCTTCGATTTTCAGTATCCCGGTTCGAAGGAAAAACTTGCGTAAGACCTAACTTAGGTCTTACGATTGAGCCAAGAGGTTGGCGCGAGGTCACCGCATCCGAAAGGAAAAAATCATGAGCAATACCACCACAACCGCAGTGCTGGATCGCAAGCGCGCGATCCTCGCTCGCGGCACTGACGCGGTACTGATCGACTCCATGCTCGCCGCTGACAAGCTGCCGAACGGCATCGAGACTATCCTCGTGTCGTCCTGGCTCGCCACGGAGCTGGAACGGCGCTACCCGACCGTCGTCGACTACCTCGACGCATGGGTCGAGCCCGACGTGATGGACGGCCGCACGTACGCCGAGGCGCTGCGCGACGGCCTCGCCGAGCTGGGCGTCGTCGCGTGATCGTTCGAGCCTGTGCCCCTCGCGAGAGCGCGAGGGGCACGGACGCTCGGGGCCGCGTGAAGCCTCGAATTAGTGTCAATCGCCAGTTGACACCCGAAACCGGGATCGGCGGGGCCGAATAATGGCCGTCGAAACGACCGAATACCTCGCGATGCTCGGCCGGATGATCCGGGCGGGTGGGCGCCGCGTCGCCGATGCCGACGAACTCGAACTAGCCGCTCTGCTCAAGCTACGCGTCGAGCTGGACTCGGCAATTCAGACGGCCGTGCTCGGGCAGCGGGCGAGTCTCGGCAGGTCGTGGGCGTGGGTCGGTGACGCTCTCGGCATCACGAGGCAGGCCGCGCAACAGCGCTACGGCCGCGCGTCGAGCGGGCAGACTGTACTCATGGAAGAGGGGTTGAAATGACGGCGGCAGAATTCAAGATCAAGCGTGAACGCCTAGGCGTAAGTGGCCGTTGGCTGGCCGATCGGGTCGGCGTGCTTGATCGCCAGGTGCGGCGCTGGGAGTCCGGCGTGGCACCCGTGCCGGCCGATGTCGTGAAGTTCGTCGACGACCTCGACGCCGAGGCGCGCGAGCTGGCGGATGCTCTGCGCGCGGGAGCGCGCAAGCTGGTCAGCTATCGCAATGACGGCGAGTATTGGGCAGCGGACGCCGACGCCGCAGCTCGGTCGCTCCCGGCGAGTTTCTACCGGGCAGTACTTGGTCGTGTCCTCGACAGCGGCGCGAGCGTCGACTATCCGGCCGTACGTGACGAAGGCTAGATGGTCGTAGGCCGACCACGCGACGGGGGGATCGCACGACCGGCCTACTGAGGTCACCCTACGCGAGGTGAGGAACGACGAAACCGAAGTCGCGCATTGTGCTGATGCCCCTGTCGAGAAGCCTCCCGATGTCGAGAAGCACGGAGATGATCGAGCGCACGCGGTCGAGGCGGTCGGGGTAGAAAAACCACAGCTTGCGTGAAATCTGTGGCGCCAGAGATTGCGTGCCGTATGAATTCTTGCTTACATGGTTATAGCGGTTCATGCATGATCCTTTCGCGGGGGCGTTGGCGCGCCTCCTGTGTTGATTGAACTGTTTGAATTGAATGAGCAGAAGGCCCGACTCGAAAGAGCCGGGTCTTTTTGTTGGGGGTTCTCGAAACGGTCTTATGTGGCCATCTCGATCAGGCGTTCCTTGTACGTCTCAAAGCCTACGGGGTGTGCCCGACAGCACAAAGGGCAAGAAGTGCGTTGACACGCTCTTGTTAAATTGCGTGGCTTAGATGCGCTACTTTCCGGGGCATAAGCATCGATTCATGACCGGTTTGGGCGATTTAGAGCAGCCCAGTACCCCCCGAATTGGGGGTACGACAATATTCTCAAGTTTCAAACTTTTGTCCACAGGGTTCAATGCGACAGCAGATGTGAGTATTCGAAAGTCGATTTGACTTTCATGCGAAACGTGCGAATACGTATGCTAGTGTTGCTCGTGAGCGAAAGAAATGCCCGGCAGGAATGCCGGGCATTTCGCGTTTAACGGCTTCCTTCGCGCGCGAGCATCGGCGTTGAGGGGAAACAACGGCCAGCCGCCGAAAGTGCTCCATTCCGAGCCGCCGCGTCCCCGCTAACCCATTCAACGTCTCGACCGTGGCTTGTGCCGGTCGGGCGTCCTTGGGCGTGGGTCGACAACCTAGGCAAGCGCGCATTCACGGCCCGGCTGGCCCTAGTTCTTACGAGGGGATGACCAATGGTGAGAGTCTGCTCGGTATGCGTGAAGGCTGAGGCCGCGGGCGTTGTCGTCGACAGGTCGCGCACGCTGATGTCGTGGGCGGTCGAACTCGGCGTCGGTAAGACATCGATTAGCCGGCACCTGGCGCACACGTCGGACGTGCCCGCGCGACGGGTTGAACCGGTCAAGCCGTCGACGCCCGCCCGTGAGACATTCGATGTCGACGGCGGCGGCAACGTCACCGCGTCGGCTCTCGGCGCTCGCATCATTCCGCTGTCTGAATGGCTCGACAAGCTGCGCGCCGACGGGTTCGATCCCGACGATTTCGTGTGCACGTTCGGTCACTCGGTCTGGGATCAGCGCACACGGCCGCGTACGCCCGCCGAGGGCGACGTCGTGCCCGAGGACGACAACTTGACCGTGCTCTACGCGAACCGCTTCACGGCGACGCGTAGGGCGTCGGCTGAGCCGTTCCCGTTGTGGCCCGTCGTGCAGCCGGGGCCTCGCCTGGTCATTAAGCCGTTGACAATCACGCCGCGCACGGGTGGCCGGTGGAAAACGGCCGTGCTCATGGCTGACACGCAGATCGGTTACCGCCTGTTCGAGGACGGCTCGCTCGATCCGTTCCATGACGAGGCGGCGATGTCGGTCGCGTTGCAGGTCGTGCAGCTCGAACAGCCCGACCGAACGGTCGTCATGGGCGACATCATCGACCTGCCCGAACAGTCCAGGTGGGCGCAAGAGGCGGCGTTCGCGAACACGACGCAGCCGGCCATTGATCGAACGACTCGGTTCGGCGGCGAGCTGCGCGCCGCGACGCCGTACGACATCGACTTTATCGAGGGCAACCACGACAAGCGGTTTCAGAATTTCGTTGAGGCGAACGCGCGATCGGCGTTCGGCATTCGCCAGGGGGAGTCGCCGTCGACGTGGCCTGTCATGTCGATGCCGAACCTGTTGCGCCTCGACGAACAAGGGATCACGTATCACGACGCATACCCGGCGGCGCATGTGTGGATCAATGACACGTTGCGTTGTGAGCATGGGACAAAGATCAATTCGAACGGTTCGACCGCTCAGAAGTACCTGAACGAAACGCCGCATATCTCGCGTGCGTTCGGTCACACTCACCGGCTCGAAATGGTGTCGCGTACGACTTGGGACCGTGCGGGCAAGATTCGCAGCGTCGGCGTCAACCCTGGCTGTCTGTGCCGCCTAGACGGCGCCGTACCCTCGGTGCACGGCGCGATCGGTGCTACTGGCCGGCCTGCGCCGATCGTCGAGGACTGGCAGCACGGCGTCGCGGTCATCCGCTACACCGAGCGCGATTTCAGGGTTGAACTCGTGCAGATCGACGACGGGCTCACGTTCCATCGCGGTCAAGAGATACGCGCTATGCCCTAAAGTCGGGCACCCGTAAACCGGGTGCCCGCAAGGTTTCCGTTCGACGTAAGACCTCGTGAACGTTGGCACACGCCGACCCTTAGACCGAGTTCACGACGGCATCGAACGGCAGCAACCCCGGACACTGTGACAATACGGGGCGCGAACCGGCGCGAGGAACCGGGCAAGCGGCGCAGGGTGATCGAGGCAGGGCTGACGCGCGAGGTCGCGGTCACCGTCGACACCCTGCGCCGCTCCACATTCAATGACACGAGGGGGCGGGGCGCACCATGCGGGTATTCAAGGAACTACGGGAACGCGTCGCTCGTGCCCGCTCGACGCGTCGGTTTCGTCGCGATGTCGCGAGAGCGTTCAACATACCGGTTCGTCTCCTCCGGAGTAACTGGGCTATCGACCCGAGGTTGCAGCCCGTGCCCGACATTACGGACTGCACGGCACGCGAAGAGCGGGTGATTGCCGACCTCAACCGCGCACTGCATTCGCGCATCGCGAGCATGGCAATTGCTGACGGTACATGGAGCGATCGTCGAATCGAATTCGACCTGCTGGATTTCAAAGGGCACCCCCTACCGCTTTAATCGCAGGGGGTGCCAGCTTGGGGGAGCGGCCGTGGTCAACAGATACAACGGGCCTGACCCGGAGCCGAGCGGTCACGAGCGGCAGCGGTTGCTCGCTGAGGTGTGCCCGCCTGGCTCGCGCTGTCATCTGTGCGGCGAGCTGATCGAGAACGGCTTGCGTCGTTGGCATCCAAGGGGACCGAGCATGGATCACCTGTTGCCGCGCAGTAAGGGCGGTACCTGGGACCGACACAACCTCGCGCCAGCTCACTACGGCTGCAATAGCACACGGGGGAACACTGATCTGTTGGTGAAGCGCACACGCAGATCGCGAGATTGGTAGGGACTTTAGCGGCGAGGGTCCCCGAGCTTCAATGTCTGATCGCGATCAGACATTAGCAAGCCAGGATTTGGCGTCCTCCAAACTTAGTTGGCCCCGGGCATCGCGAAGGTACGACCTGATTCTCGGACTCAAATCGTCCATCAATTTACTCGCCGTTAGGAGAACGAATAGGGCCGCCGTGTCAATCACGAGACCGTCCGAGGCCGCGAATAGGGCCAATTCATCTGGGCGCAGTAGCGTGCCGCGCAGGTTTGGGTCACGCCCAATGAAATGGTTCACAAGTAGCCACTGGCCCGGGATACTCTCTGACCGGTTCTCGAATACAAACTTGGAAACGTAGCCAGCTAGGAGTGTGAGCTTCGAGGCTTTCACGCCTTTCGAGACGCCGGTCGCGTCGCCGATCACACTCCATCCGACCTCGTCCTCGTCTGAGATTCGAAAGTCTTCGCGGCGTTGTTTCACGGGCCAGATCTCATCCATGTCCGTCACTTGAAATCCCAGTTCGACGAGCGCCCTAAACACCGCGACTTGCAGGTCATCGTCTTGAGCCGTAAGCAAAAGTCGCTCGTATGCATTGCCACGCTCACGTGAAATACGAAGCTGCGTCTCCAGATCAGTAATCCTGATCTCGTGTGCGGTTAGGAGTGGCTCGAACGAAGTTCGTTCGCTATCGATGAGCTTCGTGATTTCAACTTCGGCGCTTGTCATCCACTCGGTTTCGTGCGCCCAGTTGGGACGGCCAGGAAACCGAGCATTGTCGTCCTCGTGCCACTCGCGTAGGGCTATCTCGTACCACGGTTTGAAATCGGGCAGATCGTTCGGAACTATCCAGACGGTCGATCCTTTAGCGCGAACGTAACTGCCGGCTAAGACCGTGTTTTTAGGCCCCATTAGGAATGGACGATAGGTCGCCGAATCGAAATCCTCTATATCGACGGCTTTTGGCGTGTGGCCCCATTGATAAGGACGGGCTGACACCCGCGGGACCAGCACTGTCTGGACTAGGCTCTGCAAATCCTGGGGCAAACCGTCAACACGGATCGCGCTATTTCCCGGAATGCCGGCAGCATGCTGGATCAACAGCGCGATTTTAGAGGCGCTGCGTCGTGTGAGCGCGTAGTCAAGCACAGCACCGTTTGCCTCGGCCTTGCCCGGTCGGTGTACGAAAAAGATATTCAAGCCGTCGGGCGCGCGACGTGTATGCGGGTGGATCTGACCATTCAGCTCTATGACCGTGCCGAGCGACTGATCGGTGATGAGTCCGTCCCATTCTGATGGGTCAATTTCAGAAAACGAATTTATGAAGCGGTAAGTACCTGGCAATTCATTTACAAACCCGAAATGAATGGCGGTGCCCGGATCTGTCAGTACCAACACTCTTGGTCTCTCCGACTCATTCACGACAACGCCTGCATTGCTCACGATGGGAACCTTCCGCAAAATCCAATTAGCGGTCTATGAGCTACTGAGAATACCGGGTCTCATCGGCACAACCGATCCCGCTGAGCGAGGCCTCGCTCGGTTAGTGCACGTTTTTTCATTTCATCGCGGATTGGACACCCGCCCTTCCCATTTTTCTCTCTCCCCGAAACGTTCCTTTTTTCTCGTGTGGGTACGGGTGGGTACAGCGGGGCCGTCCGTCGACGTTCCGACCGCCCGCGACCTCGTGCCCGTCTGGGTATTCGAGTGTCTTAGATCGTCGCTGATCGCGGCTCAACTTTTGGGGGTGGTGGGAATGGCTGCACTCCCGCGTCACGGCACTACTCGGCGGTACAAGGCGGGTTGCCATTGCGACCGCTGCACCGCGAAGAACACCGCCGACAAGGAACGAGAGCGCGCGGCGAAGATCGCCCGTGACGGTCGCGTACCCACGGTGAGGGTACGCGTACCCACAAAGAAAAACGTACCCACATTCAAGCCCTCGGATGACCCTGACGTACCCACACCCGGGCCGATCGAGACAGCCGCCCGCGATGCTCTCGCCGAGTTCGACGCTGACAAGGTTGTCGTCCTGCGGCGTGAGATTGCGATCGCGATCGCTCGGACGATGGACGGCAAGGCCGGCGTTACGCCGTCCCAGTTCCAAATCTTCCGAACCGCCCTCGTCGACCTGCTCGGCGAGCGTGCCCCGAAGGACGGTGAGCTAGATGCCATTCGAAACCTCGTGGAATCGATCGGGAGCTCCCGCAAACGTGGTCACCCGGCCCCGGTGGATAACGCCGCGCAACCTGGCCCGTGAGTCGTGGGGCCACGAACTCATGCAAGTGTCTCGGCTGCTCGGCCGGGAGCCGTTGCCGTGGGTAGCTGAACTCTACGAAACGGCGTTCGAGGTCGACGCGTTCGGCCTGCTCTGGTACCGAGAGATTGTCGTCGTCATCCCTCGCCAGTCGGGCAAGTCGACACTGGTCATCCCGTGGGGCGTGCACCGCATGACGACATGGGGCGAGCGGCAGTTCATGCTCTACACCGCGCAGACCCGTGGCGCCGCGAAACAGAAACTCGTCGACGAACAGTTCTACCTGATCAATCAATCGCCGTTTCGACGGCTGCTGATCCCGAACCGCCAGGGCCGAATCCTGCCGAACCTCTCCCACGGTGAGGAACGTCTCGAATGGGTCAACGGCTCGAAATGGCTGATCGACGCGCCGACCGAAACGGCCGCGCACGGCCTCACCCTCGGGCTCGGCGTCGGAGACGAGTTCTTTGCTCACCAGGACGCCCGTGTCGAGGCGGCGATGTCGCCGACGATGATCACCGTTCACGACTCACAGAAACTGTGGCTCTCGACGGTCGGCAAGTCGAAAAAGAAATCGCCGTTCATGTGGTCGAAGGTCGAGGCCGGCCGCGCTCGTGTCGAGGTCGCCGAGGCCATGCGGGCGACCGGCGTCGACGACTCTCGAACGCTGTACATCGAGTATTCGTTTCCCGAGGACGCCGACCCCCTCGACCCGCTCACATGGTGGGAGAACCTGCCAGCACTCGGCTACACGATCACGCAGGACGGCATCGCGGCGCAGCTCGACTCTCTCGGGCTCGTCGAGTTCCTACGCGCATTCGGCAACCTGTGGGGCGACGATCGCGGCAAGGAATGGAAGATTCCCGCTGACGACTGGTACGCGGTCGAGGACCCCGAGTCGGAGATGTCCGAAACCCTCGTGTGGGTCGTCGACGTGTCGCCCGAACAGGCGTTCGCGTCGATCAGCGTCGCGGCACAGCGGCCTGACGGTCTCGTGCATGTCGAGGTCGTCGAGTCGTGGCCTGGCACGCACTGGGTCATCGACGGCGACCCGACGCGCGGCGGCGGGGACGATCAGTTGTCGTGCAAGGGGATCGCGACGCTCGTCGCGCATCACGGCGGCACCGTCTACTACGACCACACCACAACCGGCGCCCTCGTGCCGCTCATGGTCGAGGCCGGTATCGAACCGATCCCGATCGCCGTGCAAGACATCAAGGTCAGCGCCGCGGCGCTGGTCATGGCCGTGAATAACAAGACCGTTCGACACCTCGGGCAGCACGAACTGACCGACGCGCTCGCCGCCGCTGCGACGCGGGTGTTCGGCGACGGCTGGGGCTGGGCTCGCGGCAAGTCAATGGCCGACATCACGGCGCTCATGTCGGCGACTCTCGCGTTCTGGATGCTCTCGAAGACGCTGCCCGAACTCAATTACGACCCGAACGCGACGATGCGCGAAACCGCGACATCTGACGAGTTCCAAGAGCACGCCCAATAGGAGGCCGCATGTTGCAGAAAATCAGGAAAGCGCTCGGGTCGGTGACAGTGAAACCGCCCAAGTTGGCCCTGTCGATGGTGACGACGGTCCTCGACATCGTGGGCGCCGCGCTGGTCGTGACGGGCGTCGCGCTGATCTGTATCCCGGCCGGGTTCATCCTGGCGGGCCTCGTGCTCGTGGCAATGAGCTGGCGGGCGAACCGGTGAGCGTGTTCTTCGGCAAGGGTGAGGGGCGCTCGGTCGGGTGGAGCGACGTGTTCGGTACGTCGAGTCACGGTTCGTTCTCGCTCGGCGGCTTGCACGACCAGGCGTTGCGCGTCATCCCCGTGTATGCGGCCGTGTCCCTGATCGCCGATCAGTTCGCAATGCTCCCATTCGCGACGTATCGGGGCGGCTTGCAGGCATCGCAACAGATCGCGACGCCGCAGTTCCTCGTCAAGCCCGATCCGCGTATCTCGGTGTTCGACTGGAAATATCAGCTCGCAGTATCGCTCAAGCTGCGCGGGAACGCCTACGGGTACCTCACCGGCTCATCGATCCGGCCGAGCGGCGTGCTCTGGATTCACCCTGACCACATCACCGTCAACGAAACCTCGGGCACGCCGATTTACAACTTCTACGGCGCGCAAGAAACGAACTGGCAGCACGGCGGGCGCATCATCCACCTGCGCGAGTTCGTGCAGGCGGGCAGCGTCAAGGGACTCTCACCGATCGCGATGTTCCGGGCGACGTTCGAAACGTCGGCCTACGCGATGAAGTACGGCAACGAGTGGTTCAAGAATTCTGCGATCCCCTCGGGCATCCTGCGGAACGAAAAGACGCAGCTCAAACCGGGCGCAGCGGCCGAGGCCAAAGCGCTGTTCATGGCGTCGACGCAGCACAAAGAGCCCGTCGTGCTCGATACGAACTGGACGTGGCAACAGGTCAGCATCGCGCCCGAAGAGGCGCAGTTCCTGCAAACCATCAAGGCGACGGCGACGCAAATCGCGGCGATCTTCCGGGTATCTCCCGAGGACATCGGCGGCGAGTCGGGCAACTCGCGCACCTACGGAAACCGCGAGAGCGACCAACAGGTGTTCAACATTCGGACGCTGCTCCCGCTCGTGACTCGGGTGGAAGAGGCGCTGAACGAGATTCTGCCCAATCCGCAGTTCATCAAGTTCGACCTCGAAGTGCTGAGCCGGCCGAACATGCTCGAACGCGCTCGGGCGAACACCGAGAAGTTGAAAAACGGCACGCGAACGCTTGCCGAGGCGCGCAAGGGCGAAGACGCGGCACCTCTCACCGAGGCCGAGGTCGAGTTCTGGCACAAGTACTACCTCACGACCTACGGCGAACGCGCCGCTGCCACCGAGTCGACCACAACATCAATCGCGAAAACGGAGGGCTAATGCCACCCAACTACGAACGGCGCTCATTCGAGCGCCCTGTCGAACTCAGAGCCGCATCAGACGGCACGAGCGGCCCCGGCATCCTCAAGGGATACGCGGTCGTTTTCAATTCCCCGAGCCGCGACCTCGGCGGGTTCATCGAGGAATTCGACCCGGCCGCGTTCGCGTGTGTCGGCGACGGTGACGCGCAGACGATCGACATCGGCATGAATGGCCGGGTCATCGCTCGCGACAACCACGACAACAACGGTCTGCTCGGCACGACCACGGCGGGCACGCTGCGGCTGTTCGTCGACGACATCGGCGTGCGGTACGAAATCGACCTGCCCGACACGTCCCGCGGTCGTGACGTTGCCGTGCTCGCCGAGCGCGGCGACTACGCGTTCTCGTCATTCGCGTTCCGCACGCTGCCGGACGGTGACACCTGGCGCGAGAACGACGCCGGGCAGCTCGTCCGCGTCGTGACCGGCGCGACCCTGATCGACGTTGCACCCGTGGCTGATCCGGCCTACTGGGGCTCGTCAACAGAACTCAGCCGGTCATTCGACCTTGAGGCCGTTCGGGCCTCCCTCAATCTTGCCGACACCGAGACGGCGCCCACCGGGCGGCGGGCGGTCGTTTCGAGCAGGGCAAAAGAAATGCAGTCCACTATCGAAAGGAGCCGCTATGACGGCCGTTAAGGAAAACATCAAGCGCATTCTCGAAGAGCGCGCGTTCCTCTGGGAGAACCAGGGCAAGGCGCTCGCCGACATCGCGAACCTGCGGGAGTTCACCGCCGAGGAACGCGTCAAGTTCGAAGCCGTCGAGGCCGACTTCGGCGCGTTCGGGCAGCGCATCAAGGCGCTCGAACTATCCCTCGACCAGGAACGACAGATCAACGAGTTCGCGGCCCTGTTCCAGAACGACAACTCGGTGCGAACCGCCGTCGAGACCGAGCTGCGCTCGGTTCTCTCGCTGCGCGAAAAATCCGAGGTCGACTTCTCGTTCACCGGCAAGGAGATGACTCGAGCGCTGGCGACGGGCACGGCCGGCGCAGGTGGCAACCTGATCCCGGCAACGTTCTGGGACATGCTGATCCAGCCGCTGCGGAACTTTGTGTCGGTGCTCAACGCCGGTGCGACGCAGATCACGACCGCCTCGGGTGAGAACATCACCATTCCGCGCGTGTCCTCGTACGGCGCCGCTGCGGCGCAGGCCGAGGCGACGCAGCTCACGGGTTCCGACCCGGCGTTCGACCAGACGACCCTCAAGGCGTTCAAGTTCGGCGACTTCCGGGGCGTGTCCCGCGAACTGATCGACGACTCGGCGATCGACATCGAGGGCCTGATCACGAAGCTGATCGGGCAGAACATCGGCCTGCTGCTCGGTCAGAAGCTCTCGACCGGTACCGGCATCAACCAGACGGCGGGCATCGTGACCGCCTCCACGGTCGGCGTGACGGGCGCGACCGGTGTCAGCGGCGCCGCGACGTTCGACAACATCATCGATCTGTTCTACTCGATCGGTGCCCCGTACCGCGGGAACGGTTCGTGGATCATCGCCGACCAGGCGCTCGGCGGCATCCGCAAGCTCAAGGACTCCACCGGCCGCTACCTGTGGGAGCCCTCGGTAGTGTTCGGCGCTCCCGACCTGATCCTCGGTCGCCCCGTGTTCGGTGACCCGAACATGGCCGCTCCGGCGATCGGTGCCAAGCCGATCCTGTTCGGCGACATCAGCGCCTACTGGGTGCGGTTCGTGAACTCGCTCCGCATCGAGCGCAGCGACCAGGCGCTGTTCGGTACCGATCAGGTCGCGTTCCGCGGCGTGCTGCGCGCCGATGGCCTCCTCACGGACCCGTCGGCCGTGAAGACCTTCCAGGGCGGTGCGAGCTAGTGGCGGCTCCCTCCGCTACGGCGCCCGTCGACGTGGCGCCGGTCGCGGAAACACGAAAGGGGGTGCCCGATGGGGTGGCCTATTCGCGCGGCTGACCTGCGCAAGGAACTGGGGTACAAGCCGGATCAGGGGGACACGGACGAGCTTGACCTCTTCGCCGGGGGAGCGGTCGAGCGCATCGAGCGCAAGGTCGGCAGGGTGACGGGGCAGGTCATCAAGGTCACGGCGACCGGGCCGACCGACCTCGTACGTCTCAACGCGCGAGCATCCGAAGTGACGCGGCTGACCGTCGACGGGGTGGCCGTCGACCTTTCCGGGTTCGAGTTGTCTACGGGCTCGATTCTTCGGGGCAACTTCCCGCCTGGCGCTCTCGTGGTGTGGGCGGTCGCGCCGCTGAATGATTCCTCGCTCGTCGTGCTCGCCGCTCGTCGGCTCGCTGCGTTGTGGTGGAAGCAATCGAAGAACGGGCCTCACGGGCAGGCTGACGTGCAGGACGCCGCAACTGTCATGGGCGTGGGCATCCCTCGCGTGGTGCTCGCCATGATCGACGGTATCGACGACCTGGCGGGCATCGGGTGAGCGGGATCAGCTCGGCGACCGCGCAGGCCGAGACAACGCTCGCGCTGCTCGCCGCTTTCAAGACGGCACTGGCCGATGAAACCGACCTCGACATCACACTCGGATTCGTCTTTCCTCCGGTCGGTCACGCGTGGGTGTCGATCGGCGACACGGTGTCGGACGTTGATCCGAAGGCGATCGGGCCAGCTCGTCAGCTCAGCGAAACGATCACCATTTCTGTCAGCGTCGGCGCGTGGAATCCCGAGCGCGACGAGGACGAGCGCGAGGCGGTATTTCGTCGCGCATTCGGCATCCTCGGCACGATTCAGACCCATATCCGGGTCAACGACATCACCCTCGGCGGCACCGTTCTGTGGTGCGTGCCAGGCCACTCGTCATCGACGGGGGCGACCCCTGAGGACCGCGCGCAGTTTGGCGAGTTCACCGAAATCGCGGCGACGTTCGTCGCACAGCACCGCATCCGAACATTTCAGTAGAGAGGGCATCCGATGCCGAAATTCAGAAACGTGTCGCCGCAGGGCGGCGACCTCGACACGCCGCTCGCCGGCCGTGTTGTGAAGCACGGTGAGGTCATCGACCTGCCTCCCGCTCGCGCGATCTTCTTTGTCGGGCAGGACGAAACGTGGGAGCCCGTCGACGACGAGACTCGTGCATTCGTCGCCGAGGTCACGGCCGCACAGGAACCGCAGGAACCGAGCACGACAGACGCGCCGCAGGCCGGCGCCGACACGAACGGAGAACCGGCCTAATGGGCACTCAGGTAGATTTCAGCCTCGGCCTCGCCGTGGAGACGGTGTACGGAACCCTCGTCACCGTGACCCGGTTCTTCGAGTCGGCGGTGAAGTGGAAGTACAAGCCGGTCAAGGTGCAGGGCAAGGGTATGCAGCCGACCAAGGCTGTCAACCGCCTCAACCGGAACACCCTCGCCCGCATCGAGGCCAGCGGCGAACAGACCATCGAGATTCCCACCAAGGGGTTCGGCGTGCTGTTGCAGGCCGTATTCGGCACTCTCACGAACACGTTGGTCGCGGCCGGTGCGACCGGCTACCAGCAAGTGCACACGCTGGCGACAACCGACCCGGTAAAGTCGCACACCATCCAGGGCGTGCTCCCCACCCTCGGCGGCGGCGCAGGAAACCCGCACACGTTCTCGGGATGCGTTGCGGACGCGATCACATTTGACGTCAAAGAGGGGTCCATCCTCACGGCCAAGATCGATTGGCTCGCGAAGACGATGGTCACCTCGACCGCGGCAGCGGCAGCGACGTACCCGGTCGCCGACCTGTTCACGTTCGTGCAGGGCACGATCTTCAAAGACATCACGTCTGTGCCCACGTCTACGGACTTGGCAAAGGGAACGACGGCGCTTGCGAACGTGACGGAATTCTCGCTCACGGTGAAGAACAACCTCGACAAGGGCGGGTACAACCTCGGCGGTGCTGGCCAGCGCAGCCGAAAGAACCTGCTCGGGGTTCGGTCAATCACCGGCAAGATGAAGATCGAGTACACCGACAACATCATGCGCGATGCGTACATTGCGCAGAGTTCGCTCGGTCTCGTGCTGACCTTCACGTACACGGCGGGCGGGACGCTCGGGTTCGACCTCGTTGGCCCTGACCCGATCTACCCGACGTTCCAGATCGTTCTGCCCGCGATCCTGCTCGGTGGCGATATCCCATCGAGTAACGACGGGCAGCCGATCACCCTCGACATCGACTTCGAGGCGTTCGACAACGGCACGGCTGCACAGTCGATTTGGGTCGTCTACCGCACCGCCGACCTCGTACCGTGACCGACAGCGTAAGCGCCCGGATCGAACCGACGAGCTTACGCGAGGTCTTGGCCAGGACGCGGGAGTTCTCGCCGAAGCTCGCAACTGAGCTTCGGCGAGGACTGCGCGGCGTGGGCGACGGGATTATCACCGCTCAAAAGGCGATCCTCGACGGGCCGCTGCCGCCTGGCGTTGCGAAGGTCGGTCAGCGCGTCACGGTCGGGTGGAGCAAGAAGAACCAGGCGGCGACCCTGATTCGGCGCAACATCTACGCGAACCAGGGCGAGACGACGAACCGGCGCTCTACCGGGATGCGCGAGGCGATCAAGAAGGGCCTAAAAACGAAGGTCATCGCCGGTAAGACGCGCCAGGGCATCGCGATCACGACGACGAAGAGCGCCGAAGGCCGCAAGTGGCCTATGTCGCGCACCTGGAACACCCCGATCTTTCGACACCGGATTTACGGCCGGGACGAATGGACCTACCAAAAAGGTCAACCGTACTTTTTCGATCCCGTTCAGGCGGGCAAAGAGCAAGCCCGTCAGGCCGCGCTCGAAGCGATCACCCGATCGATTGAACAGATCACGAGATAGCAGGAGACAACGAATTGGCAAAAATACTCGTCAACGGCCGCGAACTTGTCGTGAAGCCGATCAACAAAGCGCGTAACCGCGACATCATCGAGGTTCAGGTTCAGTCAGGGTACAAACTCGCTGAACTCATGGAGCGTGCGAAGGCATCCGACCTGTTCGCGACGGTCCTCTGCTCGTTCCTCGCGCAGCACAACGCAGGATTTCAGGTCAAGTGGGACGACCTGATCGACGGCACGCCCGACGACATCGGGGAATTCGTTGCCGAGCCCGGCGATGATGCGGCGAAGGCCGAGGCCGAGGCAGAGGCAAACCCTACCCAACCGGATTCAGCAACGCTCGCGCCGGTCGCCGAGCCAAGCCCGGTCCTGATCCCCGAGTAACTGCGCTCAACGCCCGCGAACCGTGGCTAGAGGCTCAGATTGACGCCCGGTTCAGCATCATCGCCCATGCCAATTTCTGGCCGGGGATGACGTACGACGCGGTGCTCGACCTGCCCTTTCACATCTGGCTTGGAATCGCGCTCTCGTGTGACGCGCAGATCGAGCACAACGAACGATCGCACAAGGAATCAGAGAGGTAAGCATGTCAACAACCGCGAAAGACTTGGTTGTCCAGATCCTCGGTGATAGTTCAGGCGCCGACAAGATGTTCGCCGCATTCGAGAAGAACGCGGGAAAGATCGCGGTCGGGGTCGCCGCGGCGTTCGCCGGGGCAAAGATCGGTTCGCTCGTGTCCGACAACATGGACATTTCTGCAGGGCAAGCGAAGATGACCGCGCAGCTCGGCCTCACCGCGACGGATTCGGCCCGCTTGGGCAAGCTCAGTGGGCAGGTGTACAGCGACAACTTCGGTTCCTCGATGGAAGATGTCAACTCGACTCTGCAATCGGTCGGGCAGAACATCGGCGACCTGCGCACGACCTCGGATACCGAGCTGACCAAAATGGCCGAGAAGTCGAGCACCCTCGCGTCGACGTTCGACCTCGACATGAACGGCATCACGGGTGCAGTCGGCACGATGCTGAAAACGGGCATCGCGAAGAACTCCGACGAGGCGTTCGACATCCTGACGAAGGGGCTACAGAACGGCGCGAACAAGGCCGGCGACTTCCTCGACACGATGACCGAATACCCGGTGCAGTTCCAAGCGCTCGGGCTGTCGGCATCGGACGCGACGGGGCTCATGTCGCAGGCTCTCGCGGGCGGTGCGCGTAGCTCCGACCTCGCGGCGGACGCGCTGAAAGAGTTCTCCATCCGAGCGATTGACGGCTCGACGCTCAGCGCGCAGTCCTACCAGGCGCTCGGGCTGAGCGCTACCGACATGACCAAGCGCATGTCTCTCGGCGGGCAGTCAGCGAAGGATGGCCTACAGCTCGTGCTCGAAAAGCTGCGCGAGACCGAGGACCCCGTGAAGCGCAACGCGATCGCGGTCGGGCTGTTCGGCACGCAGGCCGAGGACCTCAAGGGTGCTCTCGGCAAGATGGACGTGTCGACGGCAGTCTCGGGACTCGGGCAGGTCGCCGGGGCCACGCAAGCCATGATGGACGGCATGGGCGCTGAGCCCCAGTCGAAGATCGAGAGCATGAAACGCGGGTTCGACACCTGGCAGCAGAGCCTAATCAGCACGAAAGGGCCGGTCGGTGACGTAGCGGCCGGGCTCATGGCTTTCGGGCCGGGCGCGATGCAGGTCATTGCGGCAATCGGGCCAATGATCGCGTTCGCCGGGGCGAAGGTCATGGCGACCGGTGCGACGGCGGCAGCGGCCACGGTGACCGAGGCCGACACCGCGGCGACCCTGGCGAACAACGTCGCCTGGTACGCGAACCCGGTCGCGTGGATCGTGATCGGGATCGTGGCCGCGATCGCGTTGCTCGTCGGCGCCGCGATCCTGATCGTGCAGAACTGGGGGCCGATTTCGGAATGGTTCGGGAACCTCTGGCACACCATCTGGGACGGCGTGACGTGGTTTTTCGGCGTGGTGACTGACGGATTCCTCAACTTCACCCCGCTCGGGTTGGTCATCAAGAATTGGGGCGCGATCACCACCTGGCTCGGCGGGTGGTGGGGCGGCATCATCGGCATGGCGTCGGACAACGTGAAGTGGATCGGCAGTAAGGTCGACGATTTTGTCGGGTTCTTCACGGCGATTCCGACACGGGTCGGTAACGCGTGGACCGGCATGGGAAACATGGTGCACGGCGTCATGCGCGACGTGACGCGCTACGCGGCCGAGGCATGGAACAACACGCTCGGGTCGATCGACGTTGAACTGCCGAGTTTCCTCGGTGGGTCTCACCTCGCATTCCCGAAGCTGCAAATCCCGGCGCTTGCCGCGGGCGGCATCGTCTCGGCGCCGACGATCGCCCTGATTGGTGAGGCCGGTCCCGAGGCTGTCGTGCCGCTGAGCCAGTACAACCGTGGCGGCGGTGACGGTGAGTTCTACGTAGATGTCCCCGTAGTCGTGCAGCTTGACAGCGGCGTGCTCGTGCGCACGGTCGAGCGCGTGCTGTTGAAACGGAGGTAGGCCATGCAGACAGGTCCTGCCGGGTTCGATGCGGCCCTAGCGGCACTGACACCCCTCACCATTTCAACAGCCGTCAACTTGGGTAGCTCAACGCTCGACGCAACGAATTCGACGGGGTTCGGGTCATCGGTCAAGGTGACTCGAATCCTGTCGGGGGAACTGCCGAGTTCGGCGACGAACATCGTCGGCGGGCAATCGGCGACGGTGGAAATTATCGGCGATTCGCGGATCGCTGGGGCACCGAATCCGATTTCATCGGCTGATCAGTCGGCATGGCTGGGGGCTCCCGTGTCGGTCTCGGCGGGTTACGGGGGGCTGACGGTGCCCGTGTACTCGGGCACAGTCTCGGCGCTCGGCACCCTAGAAGGGGCGCGGAGGTCGACGGTTGACGGGCGTGACGGGGCGGGAAAGCTGACAACGGCCGTTCAGTTGCCGCCGTACGGCGCGCAGACTGTGCGTGGCGCAGTTGGTTCGCCGACGCAGCATTACACGAACACGTCGGCAGTCATTACGAACATTCTGCACAAGAATGGCATTCGGATGACCCCGGCACCCCGGCAGTCATGCGTTCTTTCGCTGCCAGGTGTGGGCGGTTGGCTCGCTGACGTGGGGTGGGTCATTCCACTCTCGGGGGCGTCGCCGACCAGCTACCTTGAAGCCGGCCGGTTTGGCATGGCACCGAAGTCAACCGGTGAGTACATGGCGGGAATCCCCGCAACCGAGTGCGTGTTTTCCAGCATCTACTTGCATCAGGTGGAATTTTGGTACAAGCACGACGGGGCCGACCGCTCTGAGGTTGTCTTCATGCAGACGACACTCGGCGGGTCGATCAAGATCGATATCACCTCGAACGAGGCCCTTCTATGGGTCCGTCGCACGGGCGCATATTCCCCGTATGGCGTCGCATCATCCGGCACGATGTCGACGGGCTGGCATCACATCGCATTCGAAGTCAGCTATGGGACGCGAGCCCGCATGTGGCTTGACGGTGCGGCAGTTTTCGACAACACGACCTCATGGGGGAGCAACACCCCCTATCCGAGCGACATCGCGGCGGTGAAATTCTTCTCGGGCCGAATACAAGGTCTGAATTACTGCTACGGGACGACCCTGACGCCGCCAGACACCTCGATCATGTCGTTCACTCCCGAGGCGGACGTGAGCCTGGGGGCGTTCGACTTGACGGCGATTCCAAACGTCGACGGTCAGAACTCATGGACTGTACTGAAAGACATCGCAGCCGCTGAGTTGGGCATGGTCGGGTTCAGCGAGTCGGGGCGGTTCTTTTTCAAGAATCGCGCCGAGCTTGCGGCCTCGACGACGCCCGTCGCGACGTGGGGGCTTGACCTGCTCGCCGAACTGAGCACGTCGGCCAGCGTTGACAGCATCCTCACGAGGGCTACAGCGACCGTGAAGCGCACAGCGGGGGTGTACTCGGGTTACGGCAACAGCGACCCGCTCACGACGGCCATACCGAGCGCGCTGGCCGATCAGGTGTTCACGATCCCGCTCTCGGGTTCGTCGGTCCTGCTCACGGGAAGTGCGCCGTTCCTCCCCACGACGACTGTGGTCTCAATGATCACGGCCGCGTCAGGCGCATGGAACACGCCTGTCGGAATGGCAGTGTGCTACGACGCGGCCGGTTCAAGTCTCTACACGGGGCCAGACGTTCGGGCGTGGATAACGCCGGTCAGTCAGACGGTGTGGCGTATCAATTTCTGGAACAACTCAGGGGCGGTGCTCTACACGGCCTGGCCTGCCGCGTGGACCGGCTCGGGAGGCGTGCCGTTCGATCGCAACGCAGGTTCACCGGCATTTTGGGTGAACGGGTATTCGTTCCCGCCTGGCCTGATCGCCGACGCGCCCGTGAACCGTGTCAACGGGGCAGCGCTGGCAACTTGGGGCGATCGGGTGCTGACGCTCGGTGACAGCGTGTGGCGGCAGAACGTGACTCAGGTCGAGGCATTCGCCGACGCGATCCTTGCGACGACCTCGCGGCCACACGCGCAGATCGACGACGTGACGGTGCCGGCCGACCCACGGTGGCAGATCGGCGATCCCGTGACGATTCACGACGATCGCGGGCGGTTGCCCGATTTCACGGCCCGTATCACGTCCATTGAGCTGACTATCTCGCTTGAGGTTGAGGGCGGCATGGTCGGCAAATACGGGCTCAGACAGATATAGGGGGACGAGGTGACAGACATCTACACGGTGGTGACGCAGCTCGTCCCCGTCGCCGGTTGGGTCGGTGCCACGACGACCGTCATCGTGGCGGTCTGGAAAGGCTGGCCGACGTTCCGCAAGGTCGTTCGCATCCTCGGGCGGTTCGTCACGTTGACGGAAACGCTCGCGACACTGCCCGACGACCTCGCATTCATCAAGCACGAGCTGGACGCGAATTCGGGCAAATCGGTGAAGGACATCGCGACGCGCACCGAGGCTGCGGTCGCGGTGCTGACCGAGGACATGGCGCACGTCAAACGACAGAACGCGTCGCTCAAAACATCGCTCTCACGAACGAATCGAACTCTCACAGAACACATGAAGGGCACACAAGATGAGTAATGGAATTGACGCGGCGACGAGTCAGCGGGGGCTGAGTTTCGGCCTTGCGCGCTCGCAGGGATACGAGTCCTGTTACGTCAAGCTCGGCGGCGATAACGTTGGCCGCTACATCGCGCCGTACTACCTCGCCGAACTCCGGTCGGTTCGCGCCGCGGGGATGCGCGCCGGGCACTACTGGGTGCCGAACGCTGGCCGAGATGCCGTCGACGCAGCGAACTATTTCGTCGACAACATCGCAGGATGGACGGCCAGCGATTTCGCCGTGCTCGACAACGAATCTCTCGACGGTGCACGCCGGTACGACGACGCCGCCGTTGCCGCATGGGTTCGCCAGGTACAGGCGCGTCTCGGTGTCAGCGGGCGGCAGGTCAAGGTGTACCTGGGCCTCGCCGACGCACGTTCGAACGATTGGTCGCAGACGCTCGCGACCGGCTGCTCGTTCATCATCGCCGCGTATTCGTACTCGGCTTTCGCGTTCGACCTGCTCGGCCGCATTCCGATGGATCGCGTCGACGGGCACCAGACGGGCGGCGCCGTGATCGGCGGCGTCGCAACCGATGTCAACTCCTGGCGCGACAACGCGTTCGACTACGCAGCGGCCCCGGCCGCAGTCGCAGCGCCGGCCGCTGTCGTCGCGAAAGTGGCGGCGCCGTCGTCCGGCGCCGGGTGGGCGTTCAACCTCCCGAGCCAGGACGTGCAGCGCCGGATTCAGCAGGCGCTCGCGAATCGTGGCCGGTATCACGGCCTGATCGACGGCGTGTGGGGGCCGTTGACGATCGCTGCTATCCAGTTGACGCTGCGCAATGTCGGATACACGGGTGACCTTGACGGCATCCCCGGCCCGATGACCTGTCATTTCGTGCAGGTCTACGCCGAGAAGTTCGGCAGCTACACGGGCGGCGTCGACAGCGACCTTGGCCCGTTCTCGTGGGCAGGGTTCGCGCTGGGCCTCGAACGCCCGTGAGTCGCTTGGCGATCGCCGCAGTCTGCGGTGTGTATCTCGTCGTGTGCGTGCTCGTGGCGGTCGCCTTGCCGATCATCGCGGCGCTCGTGCATATGGGCGCGCTGTTCCTCGAAATCGCCGCCCACGCCTACTGACTCGGCCTATTCGGGCCGGGCATTCGCAAAACTGAAAGGACCTATCTTGTCGAATTTCTTCATCGCGATCATTCGGTCGCTCATTCCGATCATCGTGGGGTGGATCGTCGGTCTGCTCGTGTCGGTGAACGTGCACCTCGACCCGAGCATCGCTGAGGGGGCGATCGCCTCGGCGAGCGCGCTGTCTGCGTCGCTGTACTACCTCGGGGTCGTGTGGCTCGAACGGAAATACTCGTGGTTCGGGTGGCTGCTCGGCGTTGCGCGGAATCCTGTCTACGCTGCCGCACCTCGGCACAGCGCCTAACTACCCTTTCGCCGCCCCCGTCACGTTGTGGCCGGGGCGGCTCTCTCAGTAGGAGCTGAACCATGACAGACATCATCTTTCGTTTCTCGAACCCGTCGCCGACTGGCGTCGACGTGCCCGCAAGCGGGTTCGTCGAGTGCTCTCTCGTCGTCGTCGAACAGAGCGTGACGGGTACCCGCACGCTCGAGCGTTTTTCGGTGGAGCTCGTCGACGGGCTGGCCGCTGCGCCGCTGTCGCCGACAGCACTCGGCCAGGCGTGGCACATCATTGTGCAGGGCGTAGCAGGCGTGCACGAGTTCTTCAAGGCCGTGCCCGTAGACGCCGATCCAATTCGGTATGACGCACTCGTTGACGTTGATCCAGGGACATTGACCATCACGCCGACCACGCAGGCAGCATGGGATGCAACCCTGGCCGATGTCGCGGCAAGCGCGAGCGCTGCCGGTTCGGCAGCGGCCTCGGCTGCTACCGCGGCCGGCACGGCCGGCACTGCGGCCGGTGCGGCCAGCACGGCGGCGGTTGCGGCGACGACTGCGGCCGGCGCAGCCAGCTCGGCAGCAACAACGGCAGCGAGTCGTGCGGCAGCCGCCGAGACGGCGCGTGCCGCAGCGGTTACCGCCGCTGCCTCAGTACCAAGCCGGACTGAACTCGCCGCCACCTATGCACCAAAGACCGGGGCAGGATCGCCCATAGCTGTATCGGTCGCAATGTCGATCGCCCTCAGGAGGAACTAACCAATGACCGCTACTGACCTTATTCTCGTTTCGAGTCTCACGCCGACGAACCTCGCGGCTGTCGCCCTCCCTTGCGTGCTCGCGGCGTCACCATCCGTTCAGGGATTTCCGATCACGGCAACGTCAGGAGGGACGCTTGCGGCAGGGACCTACGGCTACCGGGTATCCGCGCTCATCGGCACTTCGGAGACTCTTGCCGCCGCCACTATCACTGCCACAACGACCGGCACGACAGGCATGGTCACCCTCTATTGGCTGCCAGTGCCCGGTGCGACGAGTTACAAGGTATACGGGCGCACCAGTGGTAGTGAACTGCTCATGGCGACCGTTGCCGCCCCGGCGACCTCGTGGGTAGATACTGGCTCTGTCACCCCCGCTGGCGCTCTCCCAACGTCATCAGCTTTCGTCGAGGTCACCGCAGCACCCGGCCTCTGGACGCCGCCCACCGGCAAGACCGCGCAGTTGAGCGGGCTCGTCGTGTCCAACCCGACGAACAACGCAGGAAACGTCTTCCTGTCGGTCGTGCACGCAGGCAGCACGGGAGGTGCCGCGAACCGTGTGCTCGGTGGCAACCTGTCGCGCCCGGATGCGTTCGCAGGCGTCCCTGACATCGATATCGTGCGCTCACACGTTCTCGCCCCGGGCGACTTCATCACTGGATACGCGACCGTCCCCGGTCTCATCCTCACTCTGGACGGGGTGCTGTCCTCGTGAGCGGCATGACAAATGCGGCAGTCCTGCGGCACGTTCACCGCTCGCGCACCGTACCGAACGGTCTGGCACTCTTCGGCGACTCGATCACCTTCAACGGTGGCCGCCACGCAGTCAACCCGACGACTTACAAGGACATCGGATTCTGGACGTGGGCGCAGTTCCTGCTCGGTCATGCCTTCACGTTCCTCGGGAATTTCGGGGTGAGTGGCGAGAAGACGACACCCATGCTGAACCGCCTCAACGACGTTGTGAACGTCCGGCCCGGCTGGGTTCATATCCTCATGGGCACGAATGACGTGAACAACGGCATCGACATCTCGGTCACGATCGCCAACATCGACTACCTGCTCGGTTATATCGAAAGCGCCGGTATCCGCGTCCTCCTCGGAACGATCCCCCCACAGAACAGCCTGACGGCGACCGGTGCCATGCAGCACCGCCGCCTGAACGCGTGGATACGGATGCAGGGCCACACCCGGCGGAACGTCGTAGTCGTCGACTACTTCGCGTCGCTCGTCAACCCGATCAACGGCAACTACGCCGGCTCCGGATTCCTCGTGCAGACTAACGACGGCATCCACCCAGCCGCGATCGGCGCCTACGTCATGGGGAAGACCCTCGCTGCCGCCGTGCGAGCGGCCGGGGTTAGCGCACCGGCCGAACTCTTCTCCGACGAGGCGGACACCACCAATGCACTGCTCTACGGGCAGTTCTCGGGGGCAGGCGTGGGTGCAGCCCCTACTGGATGGACTGGCTCCGCCCCAACCAATAGCGGAACGGTGGCCTACTCCAAGGGGTCTCGAAGCGACATTGCTACCCAGTCTCCTGCGGCACGCACCTGGCAACAGCTCATGCTGGCCCCGTCATCGCCTGGCGTTGCCACGTCAATGACCCTGACCAACTCGAACACCCGGGGCGGATCTTGGGCGGTAGGTGACACCATCGCAGCCTCCGTTGCGGCGAAGGCGACCGCGCTCGATCAGGCGCCGGCGACCCTGACTCAGGCTGGCCTGTCGTTCTCGGTCCAATGCCTGAGTAGCGGGTTCGCCGTGCTCGCCCGGGCTGACGACCTCTATTGGGTGCCCGGAGTCGCCGGGTATGGGAACCACACCCTCGACGATCGACAGGGCGTCTTCATGACGCCGCCCGTCGTCATCCCGGCCGGAACGGTCTATGTGCAGGTGCAGATAACGATCGGTGGTGGCGGGACCTACTGCTTCGACCAGGCAGGCATCCAGAACCTGAGTCGTTATGGACTCGTGGCCTAGTTGACTGTCGTACTGAGTTCGCCAGATGCCCGGTGATCCTCGTCCCCGGTATGCCCGCTCAAAGCCGGAATGGTGTTCTTTGAGCGGGCATACCGGCCAGCCGGAATCGCAAGTACCACCGCGAGGGGCACCCATGCCGCCCAAGAGGTATAGCCGAACGTGAAGAATGTCGTCGGGACTTCCAGCCACCCAAGACAGATAAAGACGATTGGCCACATAGCGAGCGTGAGGGAAGTGGTCGTTGGTTTTATATTTCCGAAACGCCAAGACTTCACCAAGATAGATATGTAGACGAGGGCAAGGGCGGCGGCGCCAACAATTCCGGCCACCGTCAGGGTGTTTACCCACATGTTATGGCCATGGAACGCGAGGCCGGCGATCGCGGACCTGGTCTCCGAAATGCTGATGTAGATGTCTGATCCCCACCCCAGAAAAGGTCTGGATTTCCAGAGTGCCAGGCTCTCTTCCCAGATAATCCCTCGGGCTGAGAAGGACTTGGCGTTTGAGGTCGCCACGAGGATAACACCCACGGGGATGACGGCCACGTAGACGAGTAGTTGAGGTAGACCAAGGAGGAGCCTGCTTCCGTCGCCCAGGCGGCGGATTGCTACCCAGAGTCCCGCAGCGGCAAGACCGACCGCGACAGCCAGGATGGATGTTCTGGATGCCGTCCAGACTAGAGCGAAGGCGATGACGACCAAGCTGAGTCGTCGCCAGCCGGTGCGTTTGATCAAGAATGCAAAAGGAAAGCCAAGGGCGAGAACCGTTCCAAGAGTATTCGGGTGATAAAACGGCCCGTTGAGCAGAGTGCTCCCAATGATCGCTTTCGAGTCCGGCACAAGCGCCTGACTCGTGAAGGCCTGCGACGTCGTTAGGGTCATCAAGATACTCAGTACTGATACCCAGGCGGTCAGTATGCCCACGACCCTGAGGATACGAATCTTGTCGGCATGGTCGAGTACGGCTAGACCAATGGCGAGATAGATGAGGCTCGTAATCGTGAAGGATCGTGTTGCTGCGAAGGACGCGATTGCCAGCGCCAGCCAGGGGGAAAGATAAACGAGCAGCCATGCGCCGGACCTTGTTCGCCTGATGACGCTTCCCAAGACCGCGATCGCCGACAGCCCATAGACCACGTACAGGAGAAGGTCCTTCGACAACGTCGAAAGAGGAGTGGTCACGCTAGCCGAGCCCAGCGTGTCCCCAGGGCGTATCCCAAGCTGCAATTGGAGAAATCCGGGGATGACCGCCCATGCGAATGCAGCAATAGTCAGCGCGATTACTGGATCAAACCTGCCAAAACGGGCGCGTGACTTGGCCCTCAAGCTAGGGGCATCGAGAGTGACCGACATGCGCCCATGCTATAGGAATGCATCCAATACTCACTTAACTGTTGCCTCAGCCATCGGGGCTACGACTCAGTGCGCTTGGCCCGACCCTGAGCATTCTGGTGCCACGATATGTAGAAGCCCAGACCGAGCGCTACTAGGGCTCCGAACATCATCATTTGACCGCCGAGGTCAGCCCACATCTGTGAACTCATTCCTGCAATGAGAGAACCGTCATCCTGGGGCACGGGAGTAGCGGTGCTCTGGGCCAACGCCTGCCCTCCGAGAAACGAAATGATCATCCCGCTCAGGAGAGCGCCGCCGCTAAGCAACATGAAGAACAGCTCGATGGGACTGCGCTTCATGTTTCGGATACCAGATCCAAGGGACTCGAAGGACTTCATAGCTTGAGGCTACTGGACTTGCGTCTATTAACGCAGATGACGGGATGCCCCATAACGACCCAGATAGTACGAAGAACACCCCGCTCGACCTTCGGGTCGGGCGGGGTTCTCTTGTCGTTAACGGCCGGCGCTGACGCGTCGCATCTGGCGGCGAGCACGACGTGTCGCGGGTCATAAAGACGCTACGCGTCGATGTCGTCGACGCGCGACGCGTCGCGTCGACCAGGTGGAAACGGCCGGGTCAGACTTCGGTGCATGTGTTGCCATAGGTTGGGTGGCCGTAAAGGACGAACGTTGAACCATCTGACTCTTGGACGCTGACGTAGGTGGTTCCGGTGAGCGCTACGGCGCTCTGACAGATCGCGATCGCGGCCTGAGCAGCTGCGCCGCCCTTGCCGCTGCGTGGGTCGATTACGGTCGTCGCGACGGTAATTCGGCCCGGCTCGACCTCGACGGCCGAGGTGAGGAACTGCGCGAGGTCGGCCGAGAGGGTGCTACGCAACTCAGCGGTGCGGTCGGTACCGGTTGGCTGAGCGGCAGATGCCGGTGTCGTGGCCGGAGAGCTCGCCGTTGAGCATCCAGTGAGAGCGAGCGAGGCGAGCAGGATGATCGGGAGTGCAAGGCGGCGCATGGTGGTTCCTCTCGGTGGCGTGGGTCGGTGCGGCGCCGAGTGTAGCGGGGCGAGGGGAACGGCCGGTGCGCGCGGGGTGAGAACGGACACCATTCACACTGATGACCGCCGGGCTGGTGATCGTGATCTGGGGTCTCGCCGGGCCGGCGCTGAGCGGCATCTTCCAACAGGCGATCAACCGGGTGAGCGGACTCTGACGGGTTCGGCCCGCCCGGCGCACGGCGTCGCGCCGCAGACCGGCGGTCGGCGAGGGATGCTGCGCCTCGATTTCGGTGCCGACCGCGGCTCCTCGCCGGCCGAGTTCGTGCTCGTCGCGGCACTGCTGACGGTGCTGACCCTCACCGTGCTTCAACTCGCACTCGCGCTGCACGTGCGCAACACCGTGCTCGATGCCGCCGCCGAGGGCGCCCGTTACGGTTCGCTCGCCGACACCGGCCTCGATGCCGGCACCGCGCGCACCCGGGACCTGATCGTGGCCGCGCTCGGTCCCGCCTTCGCGACCGACGTGACCGCGACCTACGCGAGTGACGGAGGCTTCCCAACCGTGCGGATGCGGGTGGTCGCCCCGCTTCCGCTGCTCGGGTTGCTCGGCCCCGATCGGAGCCTGGAGGTGATCGGGCGTGCCGTCGTCGAAGGCTCGGACTGAGGCAGACGCCACCCGTCATTCAGCCCCCGCCGGTTTTGTGGAGCGAATCTCCCGCCGACTGCGCTCTGACCACGGGTCAGCGTCCCTCGAATTCATTACGACGGGCATGATTCTCCTTGTGCCGCTCGTCTACCTCGTGCTCGCCATGTCCGTGCTTCAGGGCGGCGCGCTCGCCGTGGAGG
>NZ_JASJVF010000001.1:0-90039 GCF_035019805.1 Cryobacterium sp. 10I1 | reverse complement strand
ATTCGTCGGCAGCGTCAGATGTGTATAAGAGACAGGTTCGCAGTAGATCCACACCGGCCGTCGCGCGTCCTCGAGTGGGAGGATCGACAGGTGACGATGTCGGCCTCCCCCAGAGAACTCGCCGCCTATCGACCCCGCTGGTACCGCAATCCGCGAACACTCGACCTGGCCGCGGTCGCGGTCACACTCGTTGCCGCGGCGACCGAATTCAGTGTCCCCCTGGCCAACGGCACGAGCCTCTTCGGATATCTGCCCCTGACCGTCTCTCTCCTCGGCGTCCTCGTCTCCCGACGGTATCCCTGGACCGGCATCGTGATCGTCACCCTCACGCCGCTGCTCGCGGCCACGGTCGCCTGGGATCCGCTGATCACCTGGAACATTGCCGTGTTCACCGCCTTCTCCGTCACCCTGCGCGCACTTCCGGGCGTATGGGTCGGCCTGCTCGTGGGACCGACCCTGTATTTCGCCGCCGTGATGTACAACGGAATCGGTTTCGGCAGCCCGACCGCCTTCACCGCATTCGCGTTCGGCTTCATGGCCGCCGCCGCGGGAAGCGCGGTGCGCAGCCACGACCGCTATCGAAACGAGCTGGAACAGCGCACGCTCGACGCTCTCGCCGCGCGGGACACCGAGGCGAATGGCCGCGTCACCGAGGAACGCCTCCGGATCGCCCGCGACCTGCACGACGTGATCGGGCACGAGGTGGCCGTCCTCGGAATTCACCTGGGCGTCGCCGAAGTGAACCTGCCGAGCGACGCCGCCGTCGCCCGCGAATCCCTGCACTCGGCGCGCACGAGTGTCCAATCCGTCCTGCTCGAGACCCAGCGCATTCTGCACGTGCTGCGCTCCGACACCACCGAGGGCCGCGACTCCGGCGTCGGCTTGCGGCCGGCGCCGGACTTCTCCGGGATACCCGATCTCATCGAATCCTGCCGGAACGCCGGGGTCGATGTCCGGGCCGACCTCACCCAGGCACCCGCCGCGCTCGATCCCGAAGTGAGCACCGCTGCATTCCGGATTGTGCAGGAGGCCTTGACGAATTCCCAGCGCCACGGTTCGGGACCGGTCACGCTGAGTACGACCCTGTCCGGCGCCGTCCTCACGATCACGGTCTCCAATCCGAAGACCGTGCGCACCGCGAAGATCGCCTCCCCTGCGCGGACACGGACGGGGGCAGACCTGGCCCCGCGCCGCGGTTACGGTCTCGTCGGAATGCGGGAACGCGCCGCATCGGCCGGCGGCAAACTCGTGGTCGAGGACCGTGATGACCTCTTCCACGTCACCGCGACCCTCCGGGTCGACGGAGGCAGGATCCGATGATCCGGGTCATGATCGTGGACGACCAGGAGATGATCCGGGTCGGGCTGCGCGCCATCCTCGCCCCGGAGCCGGACATCGACGTCGTGGCGGATGCCGCCGACGGTTTCGAAGCGCTCCAGCAGATCGTCGGGCTGTCCGTCGACGTGGTTCTGATGGACATCCGCATGCCCGGAATCGATGGCGTCGAAGCCACCCGGCGCCTGCGCCTCGACTTTCCGCCCGAAGAACTGCGCATCATCATCCTGACCACGTTCGAAAACGACGAGAACGTCTTCGCAGCACTCCGGGCCGGCGCGAACGGCTTTCTCAGCAAGGGCATCGGACCGACCGAACTTGTGGCCGGGATCGTCGACGTCGCCTCCGGTGGCGGCGCTTTGTCCGCCGCCGCGACCGCGGCGCTCATCCACCACGTCGCCGAGGAACACCGCCCGGCTGTCGACGCGGCCATGGTCGATCGCTTCTCCGTGCTCACACCCCGCGAACGAGACGTCGTCATCGCCATCGCAACGGGGCGCGACAACGCCCAGATCGCATCCGACATGTTCGTCTCGCCATACACGGTCAAGACCCACGCCAACCGGGCGATGATGAAGCTCGGCGCCCGTGACCGCGCCCAGCTCGTCACCTTCGCCTACCGCGCCGGGCTCTCCGCGTAGCCGGCTCACTCCCACACCCGGTCTACTGCGCACGCAGTAGACCGGCCGATTCGCCTGGACGAGGTGGCCGAGCCGCCCCGCGGGAACGATAGGAAATGTCCCTGCCGCACGGCAGCATCCGCCTGGCCCAACCGGCCGACCGCGAATGCCCGGACGCCTCTCTTCGCGAGTCCTAGGAGCATCATGGCCACGTTTCTTTCCCTCATCGGGCGCTTCAGCGCCCGGCACAGACTGGTGGTGGTCGGCGCCTGGCTGCTGATCTTCGTCGGCCTCATCGGCACCCTGGTCGTTGCGAGCGGCCAGGGCTCCCCCGGAACGGCCTCCACGTCGATTCCGAGCACGCAGTCCTCCCAGGCGCTGGAGCGGATGAGCCAGGAATTCCCCGACCTGGGCACCAGCACGCCCTCCTCATTGCAGCTCGTCTTCCAGTCCGACACGGGGGCCGCCGTCACGGGTGCCGCCGCCACCGCTCAGATCGCCGGCGTCCTGGCCGATGCCGCGACCATCCCGGACATCGCGTCCGTCAGCGACCCTTTCGACGCGCAGAAGCCGTACATCTCCCAGGACGGGAGCACCGCCGTTGCGACGCTCAGCTTCGGCGACCTATCCGCCGACCAGCAGAAAGCCTCCTACGAGGCAGCCCTCAGCGTGCAAGCGGATGCCCCTGACGGCCTCCGGGTCGAGGTCGGCGGAAACCTGGTCCCGCTCGGCGCCCCGCCCGCGGGCATCGGTGAGGGCGTCGGAGTGATCGTCGCCTTCCTCGTCCTGATCCTCACCTTCGGGTCGCTCCTCGCGGCCGGGGTGAACCTCCTGATCGCCGTCTTCGGCGTCGGCGTCGGCCTCGTGGGCGTTCTCGCCTATGGGGCGCTGACCCCGATCGGCGACACGACCATCATCCTCGCGCCCATGCTCGGCCTCGCCGTCGGGATCGACTACAGCCTGTTCATCCTGACCCGGTTCCGCGCCGAGCTCCGTAGCGGCAGGAACGTCGAAGACTCCGTCGCCCGGGCAACGGGAACCGCCGGAGGCTCTGTGGTGTTCGCCGGCCTCACCGTCATCATCGCCCTGGTCGGCCTCCTCGTCGCGAACATCAGGTTCATCACGGAGATGGGCATCGCCGCCGCCTTCGCCATCCTCGTCTCCGTGCTGATGGCCTTGACCCTCCTCCCGGTCCTGATGCGCACCCTCGGACGCCGGGTTCTGCCGAAGAAGGAACGCACCCGCCGCTCGAACGCCTTCGGGACGCCATCCGATGGTTCGACGGACGCGCAGTCCCCCACTCGGAAGGGGTTCCTCCGGCGCTGGGGGACGTTCGTCGTCGCCCATCCGGTCCGGTCGCTGCTCGCCGGCGTTGTCGTGCTTGTCATTGTCGCCGCCCCCATCCTCAGCATGAAGACCGCATTCAGCATCCCCGGCGGCGCCGACCCGACCTCGACGCAGCGGACCGCGTACAACCTCATCATCGACGAATTCGGCGGGGTGCAAAGCCCGCTCGTCGTGCTCGCCGAAGCCGACGGCGATATCACCGCCCAGACCGCATCCGTCCAGGACGCACTCGCCAGCCTTCCCGGTGTCCAGATGGCCGTTCCCGGCCCGATCAGCGCCGACGGACACGTCGCACTCCTGACCGTGATCCCCGCAAAAGGCCCCATCGATCAGCAGACGAAGGACCTCGTCCAGCAGATCCGCACTGACGCCGACTCTGTGCCCGGAGTCCACCTCGAGGTGACCGGAGAGACCGCGATCGGCATCGACCAGGACCAGGCCCTCCAGGACGCGCTGATCCGGTATCTCATTGTCATCGTCGTCATCTCCCTGGTGCTCTTGATCGTCATGTTCCGGTCGCTGCTCATCCCGCTCATCGCCACCCTCGGCTACCTGCTCTCCGTCGGCGCCTCCTTCGGCGCGAGCGTCGCCGTCTTCCAGTGGGGCTGGCTCGATCCCCTGATCCCGGCGCCCCAGGGCGACCCGATGATGAGCATCCTGCCGATCCTGCTCGTCGGCGTGCTCTTCGGGCTCGCCATGGATTACCAGGTCTTCCTGGTGTCCCGGATCCAGGAGATGCACAACACGGGAATGTCGCCGAAGCAGGCGATCATCGAAGGCTTCTCCCGTTCGGGCCCGGTCCTGGTGGCTGCGGCAACCATCATGACCGTCGTCTTCGCGGGCTTTGCGACGAGCACCTTCCCGATCGCCGCATCCATCGCCTTCGGGCTCGTGGTCGGAGTGATGGCTGACGCCTTCATCGTGCGCCTCATCCTGATGCCCGCACTGATGTCCCTGCTCGGCAAGGCCGCGTGGTGGCTGCCGAAGTGGCTCGATCGCCTCCTCCCGAATCTTGACATGGAAGGCCATGCACTCGACGAGCGCCCCGATTCCCAGCCCGACAAGCGGGAAGCCGTACTCGTGACCGAGTAGCCATTGGTGGGGCCGGTGCATGCATCATGCACTGGCCCGCCCGGAGGCACGAATTATTTCTTGCCCTTCTTGTCGTCCACTATTCCGCCCAGCAGGCCGCCGATCGCGCCACCGAGCACCCCTCCGGCAGGACCCCCGAGGAGTGATCCGATGCCGGCTCCAATCCCCGCGAGGCTCGAGCCGTAGCTCACCCGGGCGATCGAGACCGTCGTCGATCCTTCGGGACTCACTGAGATCTCGAACGACCCGACGGCGGCCGACGCCACCACCAGCGCGACGGGGCTGGCCTTGCCGCCAGCCGCCAGCTTGCCGTAGATCTCCCGCGACTCGAAGAAGGCGCGTTGGGGGTCCGCCTTCCCCTCTCCGGCCTCGAACCCGAGCTTGTAGAGCCCAAGGAGCGTCTGCACCTCGTCATCGGTGATCAGCTCTGCGGCTTCCAGCCGATCCAGGATGGCTTTGTGATCACTGATCATGTCGCCCTTGTTGGCTTCCACAATGCGTCGCGCTTCCGCGCGCGCGGCGTGCATCAGCCCTGCGATATCGGTACCCAGGTACGTTGGAGCTTCCATCATGCGCCTCCTCTGAGAAATACTCATGTCAGTAAAGCACCGGAAGCGGTTGTCGGCTAAGGGGTTGGCAGAGATCCCGTCAGGGGTTAGCAGGGATGGGCCGGCGTTCCGGCTGCGGCTCTTCGATTCCCATCAGCGCCTGTGCGTCAAGTCGGCCAGGGCGCCCTCGACCTGGCTGACGAGGTTACGGCCGAGTCTCTGCCTCGGTGGGCACGATATCGAGCAGGACCTCGTTACGACGCAGGAACGAGGGCATGAACGGTGGATCGAAACGGGCGAAACGGGGCTCTCCCCACGCCGTGAATCCAGAGGCGGCTATCGCACCCCGGAGCAACTCCAGATGGCGCGCATACCCGGCCTCGTCCCACCGGCCGCGATACCTCACCGCAGCGGTGAGACTCCCCGGAATGCTCCTCAGCCGCACCTGCGGGCTGGTCGGTTGTGGAGCCGTCTCGATCGTGAGGCCCGTGGGGAGCACGAAGGCAACGCGGAACGCCCCCTTCTCGCCAGGATCACCTGGCTTTCCGCCGACGGCCTCCTGAACGACAGGAGCGGTCATCGCGATCTTCGTCGACGCCTCGGCCTGCACGACAGGCGCGGTCATCGCGACCTTCTGACGAACGGAATTCTCGCCGCTGATATAGGCGAACAGGTATCGGAATGCACGATTGCCGGCATCTTCGAATGGCCCTGTCGTGATGACCTCGGCGACGAGATGCTCCGGGTAGCGACGCAACTCGAAACCATCGTTATTGCCCACGACCGCATAGGGCTGTTGTTCGGTCATGCTCTCAAGCTACTCCGCGTTCAGGTCTAGCCAACGATGATGCTGGGTGTGACCTCACGAAGCTGGCAGACGGTGTCACGGATGCACTCAGCCCAGTCCTCGGAAGGCGTACCCGTGATCCATCTCTCGAAGCCGATCTTGAACACGGTCACACCCGTCTCGGCGGCAAGGGTCGCCGACGGCTCCGCAACCCCGCGCTCGCGCAGCGCCCCCGCGACGGATGCGCTCAGGGTCGAAAATTTCAGCAGTTCGCGCTCCTGGAGTGCGGGATTGGCCGAGATGATCGCGGCCCGCCGAATGGAGTGTGCACGGTCGAAGACCAGTCCGCCGACCTTGTTCATGGCCGCAATGACCACGTCGACCGGTCGCACATCTTCGGGCGTCTCGGCAATGGTCGCGAGGATGATGCGCTGGAGTTCCTGGGATCCCTGGAAGAGCACCTCCCGTTTGTCGGCGAAGTAACGGAAGAACGTGCGCTCGGTAACACCCGCTCGTTCCGCGATCTCAAGGGCCGTCGTCTGCTCGAAGCCGCGCTCCGAGTAGAGCTCCAGTGCGGCGCGCGCGAGCCGACCGTGCGCATCCGGTAGCCAGCGTCCCATGAGAGGCAGTCTACGATCTTTCGAGTTGATGTCGGTCGCTGACATTACGTACTACTCTGACGTCAGCAACTGACATCAGTAGCCGATGCCTGGCAACCGACCGGGCGCGCGTCTCGAAGGAGAAGTCACTCATGCGTATTTTCATCACCGGCGCTTCCGGCTGGATCGGCTCTGCCGTATCCCAGGAAATCATCGCTGCCGGACACGAGGTCGTCGGCCTGGCGCGAAACGACGAGTCGTTCGCGAAACTGCAGGCCGCCGGCGTCACTCCCCATCGCGGGAATCTCGACGATCTCGACAGCATGCGCGAGGCGGCGGCAGCAGCGGATGGCGTCATCCATCTGGCATACAAGCACGACTTTTCCGACATGGCGGGTGCCGGCGCGACCGAGCGAGCCACCATCGAGATGTTCGGGGACACCCTCGCCGGCTCGGATCGCCCGTTCCTGTTCGCGTCTGGTGTTGCGGGGCTCGCGCCTGGCAGGCTCGCAAGCGAGGACGACGCGGTTCCGTTCAGCGGGCCTGAGGCGCCGCGCGGGGGCGCAGAGGCGCTCGCGCTTTCCTATGCCGACCGCGGAATCCGCTCCGTCGCCCTCCGTTTCTCCCCGACAGTCCACGGTGAGGGCGACCACGGATTCATGCAGGTGATCTCAGGGATCGCCGGCGAAAAGGGTGTCTCCGGCTATGTCGGTGACGGTTCCAGCCGCTGGCCTGCCGTGAATCGTCTGGATGCAGCGAGGATGGTGGCACTCGCACTCGCGAAGGCGCCTGCCGGATCCCGCGTGCACGCCGTCGGCGAAGAGGGCATCTCGTCGCTCGAGATTGCCGCCGCAATCGGCGACGCTCGAGGCATCCCACTGGTGTCGATTCCCCCGGAAGATGCCGCCGCGCACTTCGGCTGGATCGGCATGTTCTTCGGCCTGGACGTTCCCACCTCGAGCGCCAGGACGCAGGACCTGCTCGGCTGGACACCGACGCACCCCGGCCTTGTCGACGATATCAAGTCCGGCTTCTACGGGTCGAGGCGTCCCGCCCAGTAGTCCCTTCGTTCGTCGGCACCTGATCGGTGAATGAACAGCAGGCAACATCGCCTCACTGAAGCGAAGCCCTTACCGGGGTTCGGCCGCTTCGATTCGCGGGGCTGCCCAGCTGGCCAGGAGTCGCAGACGCTCTGCGCTGGGTGAGCCGGGTTCCGCGGTGTAGATCATAAGAACGAATCCTGGGTCGGCGGTGATGATGAGCTCTTCATAGGCAAGAGTGAGCTCGCCGACGACGGGGTGATTGAAGCGTTTTGTGCCGGAGCCGTGGGTGCGGACGTCGTGGGCCCCCCAGAGCTGGCGGAATGTGTCGCTGCGGGTGGATAGTTCGCCGACGAGGTCCTGGAGGCCTTTGTCGTTGGGGTCGCGCCCTGCTTCGGCACGCATGATTGCGACGCACATTCCGGCGAAGAGATCCCAGTCCGGATAGAAGTCGCGTGATGCGGGGTCGAGGAATTGGAACCGGGCCAGGTTCGGTGTGCGCCCACCGTCGCCGATCAGTGGCGAGTAGAAGGCACGTCCGAGTTCGTTTGTGGCGAGAAGATCCTGGTGCTGGTCGCGCACGAATGCCACGCCGTCGGTGATCGTGCTGAGTACCCAGTGAAGACTGGGCCTGCTCACGGCGTTCTTTGTGGCGCGCCTGCGCGGACGTCCGGACAATGGGACGCCGTCTGCTGCGCGGGCGAGGTCGAAGAGGTGGGTCCGTTCCGTGTCGTCGAGGTTGAGTGCGCGGGCAAGGGCGTCGAGAACGGAGGAGGACGCCCCTCCGATCGCGCCACGTTCGAGCTTGGCGTAGTACTCGACACTGACGCCGGCGAGCGTTGCCACCTCGGTGCGACGGAGCCCCGCCACCCGCCGGTTTGCTCCGGCGGGAAGGCCCACCTGTTCCGGAGCAATTTTCGCGCGGCGGGACATGAGGAATTCGCGTACCTCGGAGTGATTGTCCATGTCGACGAGACTACGTCTCCGGCACTGGGCGCGGGGTGCCCTGCTGGTACACCCCTCGACAGAGACTCCCTCCCGGGGTGCACAGCGCGTTGACTGAGGCATATGCAACAACCGGCTGTTCACGGCGGGCCCGGTTTGGACCGTTGCGCACCCGTGGGCAGTAACGCATGCAACAGTCGGCGGTGAGGAGAATCTTGAACACGACCATCACGGTGCCACCACCGGCCGCTGTCGAGACGATGAAGCGTTTGCCTCTGGCAACCCTGGTTGCCTTGGCGGTCATCGGCTTCGTTCTCGTGGCGATGGAGACCATGCCGGCCGGCCTGCTTCCGGTCATCGCCGCCGGCATGGGGACCAGCGAAGGCACCGTCGGGCTGTTTGTGAGCGCATACGCCCTCGGCACGGTCATCATCACGATCCCGGCCATCACCCTGACCCGGGGAATGCGCCGAAAGCCCCTGCTCCTCGGAACGATCCTCGGTCTCATCCTCGCGAACAGCGTCACCGCACTCTCCAGCGACGTGGCTCTGTCCCTGCTGTCACGGTTCGCTGCGGGGGCATTCTCGGGAATCATCTGGGGGATGCTCGCGGCCTACGGTCGAAAGATCAGCCCGCCGTCCCGCGCAGGGCTGTCCCTGGCGATCGTCTCCGGCGGGGCACCGGTCGGATTCGCCCTCGGTACACCCCTCGGATCCTGGCTTGGAACGACATTCGACTGGAGGTGGGCATTTGGCGGCCTCACCGCAGTGGCCATCATCGCCGGTGCGCTCATCGCCGCGATCGCCCCCGACGTCCACGGACAGCCGGGAAGCTCACGACTGCCCTTGGTCCGGGTGTTCCGAATCCCCGGCATCGCCATCATTCTGTCCGTCATCTTCACCTGGATGTTGGCGCACAACACGATCTACACCTATCTCTCCCCGTACCTCAGGGCGACCAGCAGCAGCCTCACCGTCGACGTTCAGCTTTTCATCTTCGGAGTCGCCTCGATCGGCGGCATCGTCATCACCGGGGCGCTGCTGGACCGCTATCCGAGACCGCTGCTGCACGGCAGCGCGGCGCTGTTCATCATGGCCGGTGTTGTCCTCCTCATCGGGCACACCTCGACCGCGGCGATCGTCGTCGCGACTGTTCTGTGGGGAATCGCGTTCGGCGGGGTATCCGCCCAGGTCCAAGCCGCTCTCACCACAACGGGAGGCAACGACTCGGATATCGCCAACTCGTTCCTGCCGGTGGCGTTCAACCTCGCCATCTTCACCGCCGGCATTCTCGGCGCCGCCCTACTGACAGTCTTCGACGGCCTCGTCCTCACCGTCGTGATGATCGTGTTCGGCCTCACCGCGCTCCTGCTCACCGTCTACGGACGTCGCACCGCTTTCCCCGTCCGCCTCTAGCAACCATTTCCCACAATTTCTCAACCATTCGACCAATCGACAGCAACACATCTGGAGATAGCAATGAAAGCGATATACATGTTCGGTGCTGGCGACGTTCGTCTCGTCGACGCCCCCGACCCCGTCGTGCACGACACCACCGACGCCGTCGTCCGAATCGTTCGGGCCTGCGTGTGCGGTTCCGACCTGCACCCGTTCCACAGCATGCCGAGCACCCCGGGTGGGGTGTCCATGGGGCACGAATTCATCGGCGTCGTCGAGGAAGTCGGATCCGACGTCCGCACCCTCGCGCCCGGCGACCTTGTCATCTCTCCGTTCGCCTTCTCCGACGGAACGTGCGAATTCTGCCGCGAAGGCCTCTACACCTCCTGCATCCACGGCGGATTCTGGGACATGCCCGGCATAGGCGGCGCCCAGGCCGAAGGCATCCGGGTCCCCTTCGCCGATGGGACCCTCGTGAAAGTCCCCGGCATCGACGAGAAGTCCCCGCTGCTCACCTCGCTGCTGACCCTGTCCGACGTCTACGGCACCGGGTGGCACGCAGCCAGCCGCGCCGGTGTCACCGCCGGAGACACTGTCGCGGTCATCGGTGACGGAGCGGTCGGCCTGATGGCGGTCCTCTCAGCCAAGCAGCTCGGCGCCGAGCGCATCATCCTGATGGGGCGCCACCAGGCGCGCACCGACCTCGGGCGGGAATTCGGCGCAACCGACGTCGTCGCAGAACGCGGCGACGAAGGCATCAACAAGGTCCGCGAACTCACCGGCGGTCACGGCGTCCGGAAGGTGCTCGAAGCGGTCGGGCATCTGCCCGCCTACGAACAGGCCTACCGCATCGTCCGGCCCGGCGGAGTCATCAGCCGCGTCGGCGTTCCCCAGTATGAGGACGCACCGATCGGGTTCGGCAGCCTCTTCGGCGCCAATATCACCCTGACCGGCGGCCCGGCTCCTGTGCGGGCCTACATCGAACGGCTGATGCCGGCGATCCTCGACGGCACCGTCAACCCCGGAAGGGTCTTCGACCGTACCGTCACCCTCGACGCCGTCCCCGAGGCGTACCGTGCCATGGACGACCGCGAAGCCCTCAAGGTCATGATCGCCTTCTGAACGACACACTCCTGCCGCTCCCCGCACCATCGACCACCCCTGAAAGGAACACCATGACCAGCCAACGCACGCAGGTCGGAGGAGGCCGGAACCTGTTCGGCGACTTCGCTCCGAAACTCGCCGAACTCACCGACGACGTCCTCTTCGCCGACGTCTGGAACCGCCCCGAACTCTCCGCCCGCGACCGCAGCCTGATCACCGTGGCCGTACTCACGGCCGGCGGGAACACCGACCAGTTGACCTTCCACCTCGATCACGCCGTCAAGAACGGCGTAACCCAGATCGAACTCATCGAAGCCATCACGCACGTCACGCTCTACGCCGGCTGGCCCCGGGGCATGGCCGCAATGGGCGTCGCCAAGCAGTATTTCTCCAAGGACGAGTAAGGAACATCATGATCATCGAACCTGCAGTACCGACCACGCTCAACCCGGCCGCCCAGTTCGCCGGTGAAGTCTGGCTCGACCCGATCGCACTGCCCCACGAGGCCGACCAGCGCATGGTCGTCGTGACGGTGCGGTTCGCTCCAGGAGCCCGCACCGCCTGGCACTCCCACGAACTGGGCCAGTACGTCCGCGTCACGCAGGGCGTCGCCCGTTTCGGAGCGCGAGACGGCTCGATCATCGAGGTCCACCCCGGCCAGACGCTCTACACCCCGCCAGGCGAACAGCACTGGCACGCGGCAGCCCCCGGCGTCTTCATGGAGCACATCGCCATGGTTCAGTCGGGCGACGACCCGGCCAAAACCACCACCTGGCTTGAGCACATCACCGATGACGAGTACAACGGCAGCTAAAGGCCGTCTGCCGACAATTCCGTGCGCGAGTTCCTGACGCTGCGACGCCGGGCATTCGGGGAGCCGCAGCCGCCACGTGGGGTTCCGGTGCGACGGAAGTGGGTGCGGCCGGGTTCGTGAGTTCTGCACCAGACCGGCCGCCTTGGCGAAGCTGGTGCGGGCGCCGGTGGCATAGCCCAAGGCACCACGCAGGTAACGTCCCCGGGCACCAATCGAGTCAGTCCATCCGATGACGCTGGCTCAGCTTCGAGAATCACCCGGTGCCGGCACGAGGCCTGGGCCGACAGCCGGAAATCGGCGCGGTGAACCGCTCGGGCGACGATCACCGCTCGCTAAACTGGACTCGAGTCCACGACCTTTTTGGAGGGACTTTGAATACCGAACAAGCAGCAAGGATGAACACCGGAGTCGGCTTCGTCGCAGCACTTGACCAAAGCGGCGGCAGCACGAGTGGCGCTCTGAAGCTCTATGGCATCGACCCGGCCTCGTACGGCAGCGATGAGCAGATGTTCGACCTGATGCATCAGATGCGTGCCCGTGTAATGACGGCCGCAAGCTTCACCTCCGACCGCATCCTCGCGACGATCCTCTTCGAGCAGACCATGGACCGCACCATTGACGGCCAGTTGACGGGTGAGTACCTCACCGCCCGAGGTATCGTGCCAATCGTCAAGGTCGATCAGGGCCTGGCCGCTGAGGAGGACGGCGTCCAGTTGATGAGGCCCCTCACCAAGCTGGAACCCCTCCTCACCCGTGCCGTTGAACGCACGATGTTCGGCACGAAGATGCGTTCCGTGATCAAGTCAGCCAACCCCGCCGGAATCCAGGCGATCGTCGACCAACAGTTTGCCGTCGCCGCGCAGGTTCTTTCCCATGGCCTGGTGCCGATCTTGGAACCCGAAGTCGACATACATGCCCCTGACAAGGCCGAAGCCGAAAACCTGCTCAAAGCCGACGTGTTGGCGGCCCTCGACCGGCTCCCCACCGACCAGCCTGTGATCGTCAAGCTGTCGATCCCGACGGTACCCGACTTCTACACCGACCTGATCGAGCATCCGCTGGTATTGCGGGTGGTAGCACTCTCCGGTGGCTACAGCCAAAGTGAGGCCTGCCGATTGCTGGCCGAGAACCACGGTTTGAGCGCCAGTTTCAGCCGGGCGCTGCTCGAGGGCCTTACCGTCCAGCAATCGGACGCAGCCTTCAACGCAATGCTGGCCACCTCCATCGAGCGGATCTACACGGCGTCCACGACCTGACCCCCGGCATTCCCAAGCTGCGGGGTGCGTGATATACGTAGCTCATGACCACTGGAAGCAAAGACGAACCGTGGATTCTGTCCACCCCGCCGGGTACGAGCCAGTACACGATGTACCGCGACGAGTCGAGCACACCACCGAGCCTGGTCTGCCAGGTCGGATCAACAAAGCTCAGCTACGACGCCCGAGCCGTTGAGGACCTGCACACCTGGCTCACGGAGCATGGTGATTGGGTACCGCTGGGTGCCGCGGACGAGAAGAAAGTCCCGGCTGAGGGGAGTGTCGAGGCGTGGGGCCGGTCCGAGTCCAACCCGCTCGGCGGCTGGTACGGGCTCCGGAACGGATACCGCGGGCGATTCGGCATGTATCTTCCGCCGTTGCTCGAAGCGCTCGGACTCGCCGAACTCACCCACGACCCCCGCAACAACAGCATGCGCGCACGCTAGAAGTCCCTCCCTGCGGTCCCGTATGACAACGGGCCGTCGGATCCACAGGACGGCAGCTTCCCTGCGACATTCTGGTGAGGCTAGGTTCCGGACGCAAGTGCACGCGCAATGATCGCCGCGATGACGTCGGTCTTGGCTTCGGCGTATGCATTCATGTCGTCGAAACCCTCACCCAACAACGCGCTCTTGGTCGCTTCATATAGGGACCGGTCGTCAGCATCCGCACGAAGACGGTTGCGGAAGAGGAGGTACCTATCGATAGCCGAATCGCCTCTTTGCAGGATGTGGATGTGCACATCGCGTGCCGAGGTTCGCACCAGGCGATGGCCGGGCTCACGAACGCGCAACTCGTATCCCACGGATAAGAGAGGTCCGAGATAGTCCTCCTCCACCGTGATATCGCCGACCGTGACCAGGATGTCGATAATCGGCTTGGCCGCCAGCCCGGGTACCGAGGTCGATCCGATGTGTTCAACCTCGACTTCCGTCGTTCCGAGCGCCTTCCGCAGACGATTCTGGTGGGCAAGGAAGATAACGGGCCAGCTGTCGTCATAGGCAACGAGTTCCAGCTCGCGCTTCTCAGATCCGCCGACAAGCTCGACCGCTACAACGTCTGGTCGACGCGATACGAAGTCCTTGGTCATGCGATCATCCTCGCATCGGTTTTGCCCGGTAGCGCTCAGACGCCCGCGAGCCAGAGGTCGGGTCCGAAGATCTCGTAGTGGATGCGATTGGCAGGGACCCCTGCAGCCAGCGCCTGCGAGCGCAGGCTGCGCATAAACGGGAGCGGCCCGCACAGGTAGACCGAGGCGTTGTCGGGAATGGTCACATTCTCGAGAGACATGAAACCCTCGTGGTGACCGGCGCTCGGGATTTCCAGCCACAGCTCCAGCTCGGCGGCCTCGAGCAGGGCGATGTCCTCGCTCATCTGGTCGCGCAGCGCCCAGCGTTCCAGGTTGCTTTCGGCGTGCAGGACGAGCACTTCGCGCTTCGAGGCACCGTCCACCAGCGAGCGCAGGATGGACGCGCTTGGCGTGCAGCCGATACCAGCCGAGGCCAGGACGAGCGGGCCGTCGCCGCGGTCCAGGGTGATGTCCCCGCAGGGCACAGAGAGGATCAGCGTGTCGCCGACCTGCACGTCGCGGTGCAGGGCTGGGGAGACCTCGCCGTTCGCATCTAGCTTGGTGGTGAAGACGCGGGTCGTGGCCGTGCCGGCTGACAAGGAGTATTGCCGCACCTGATGGATGCCGTCGGGCATCCGCACGGTGACGCTCACGTACTGGCCGGGCAATGCGGGCGAGACCGGGGTGTCATCGGCCGGTTCGAGGGTGAACGTGACGGCGTCGGTACCGGCCGTTTCCTTCTTCACGACGACCCAGGGCGCGAGGGGCTTGTCGCTTGCGAGGCCGGAGTAAAGTCCGCTCTCCATCTTGATCAGGGCGTGGGCCATCAGCCAGTAGACCTCGGTCCAGGCACCGGCGATCTCCGTTGTGATGACGTCGCTGAGCTCGTCGGCGATGGCTTCGAAGAGGTATTTGTAGACAATGTCGTACTGCTCGGGCCGGATGTCGAGGGAGACGTGCTTGTGCGCGATGCGGGAGAGCATGGCCTCGGGAGTGGTCTCGGGATTCTGAACCAGGTGCGTCGCGAACACTGCGATGCTGCCGGCGAGTGCCTGCTGCTGGGAGCCGTTCTTCTGATTCGAGCGGCTGAACAGGCCGTCGAAGAGCTCGGGGTGGGCGGTGAGCATGCGGCCGTAGAAATTCCTGGCGATTTCGGGCATGCGCTCGCCTACGAGGGGCAACGTCGCTTCGATCAGGGGCAGAGACTGGGCAGAGAGCATGTTGACTCCAAACATTTAGGTATTTAAATCAAAACTATCATTTTAATTTCGTACACGCGGATTCTGCGACGTGCAGGACGTTCCGAGCGCAGTGAAGCGCCTCAAAGGACGACTCCGGCCAGAGAGGAAACCCGGCTCATGCTCAGAACCAGCCCGCGCCAGTAGCTCAGCGAAGTGACCGCAGGTAGCGTCTACGCGCGATCCGCTGGGCGATGAGCAATAGTGGGTAGAGGGCTCGCCAAGGCTGCTGTGGCGCAGGTCGCGTGAGCGAGCGCACGGTGAGACGCACCTCGTCGCCACGTCGGTGCACGATGAACGCCTCTTCACCACTGACCGGGTGCCCAGGCAGGGTTCGGTATGCAAAGCCGACCCGGTCGGACTCCTTGACGACCTCAACGACCTCCACGGGCTCGACAACGGTCACAGTGAGCACACGTGCGGTGACGATGACATGGTCCCCCTGTGACACCGGTCCGGTCGAGTCGACCGCAAACCCGCTCGCTGTTTTCACCCGCCACCGGAGGACGTCCCTGGTGGCGCGCTCCCAGATGGCGTCACCATGCCCCACGAGCGCCGACACTTCGGAGCGCCGGTACCCACGGTCGCTCGCCGGCCATTCACCACGTTCCGGACTGGTCATGCGTCACCTCGTTCGCTGCGTCGAGAGCATTCTCGACCGAAGCCGCGTAGGTCAGCTGCATTTGTCCGGGGCGTCATTGAAGAGAGCCACCCAGTCGCAGATCGCGCCAGCCGAAGCCGTCCGAATCGGGCAGCGCGTCGCGGATTTGTGCGTCGTTGAAGGGGAGATGGGGACGGAGATCATCGGGTAGCTCGGCAGCGGGCAGAGCAGCATCCGTGACGCCTTCGGCCAGCATCCGCGCTTGGGCTTTCGCCAGAAGCGGCACCGTCAGCGTGCGTCTCAGACCAGGATCCTCCAGACCGCTCAACCGCGTGCTGCCATAGACCCACGCCGCGTATGCCCAGTCGTCCAACCCTCCGACGAGGACGTCGTCCTTGGGCGAGCGGTTATGCATTCCGTTGGACTCCAGACTCAATAGACGCTCCGGGTAGGCGCAGCGTTACATCAATCCAGCCGTTGTGGCCGGGTGGCACTCATCGCGTTCATCTATTGCGTGAGCCGGCGGATTGCCCAGAGAACTGTGCCGACCAGAGCCGCACCGAGCGCGGCCACCACTCCAAGATTCAGGAGCGGCGCGAACGCCATGAGCAGCGACGGCAGCACGCAACCGGCCGGTGAAGTGCACGGCTGGTTCGCGATGCCTTGGAGCACCGACATCGCTGTGATGATGAGTCCGCAGGCGAGCCACAGCTTGACGAGGTCACCCAGTGTCACACGCTCTCGACGCTTACGTCGTGCCGGGGAGCGGGGCGGAGTCGCGCGACTGCGGGCGGGAGTGCGATTCAGAGCGCGGTTGGGAGCACCGGTCGTGGGTCGAGTGGTTGTTCGAGTCGCCGCGGTCTTGGCTTGGGAGGGGACCTGAGCGGCAACGCTGAGCGTCCCGACCTGAAGAACGAGTCGCTCGAATCGTGGCATCACCCGCAGGGTGTCGGCCGCGCGCGGGTCCACGTGCCAGGTTTCCGGCTCTTCGGCTGCGAACTCGATCAAGGCCAATTCGCTGTCGCTCAATTGCTGAGGCCGGGCCACGAGCCAGGAGACAAGGTTCTTCGCATCCACAACAGCGACCAGGCCCGCGGCGGGGGTGCGCTTGTCATTGATCGACCTCGCACCGAGAATGGCCAAGACGGAAATGACCGGCACGGGGAACCCGACTTTTGTCGTCAACCGTCGGCCCACATCCATCGCGTCACTCTGCGCCTGCTTCACATGGCGGGTGTTGACGTTGTTGACTCGAAGCACGAAGTCGCCCACCCAAATGGATGCGCCGGCGTGGTGTTTCGTGTTGATCGCGAACACTCCCCCTGGCCCGATGACGAGGTGATCCACATCCTTGGTGCCGGCACCGATCGGCACCGCATGCCGCACAAACCACTTCGGACCTAGCGCAGCAAGAAGCAAGCCGACCTCGATCTCGCCGAGAGCGCCCACGTACCAGGACCGGGCATCCGCGTGAAGCGTCACTCCGTCGGAGGACCGCAGGGAAGGATCGAGAGCCTCAGCGTCAGCCTGGACCTGCAGGCATTTCGCCGCCACCGAATAGCCAGCTCCGCGCGAGGACAGCGCCTGAATGCCCGCAAAGTCAACGCGCCCACCCACATCGTCAGACATTGGCACCCGTACCCCCGAGGCCTGACGCTACCCGCATGCGACGAGCAGCCGCTTGCCCCAATGCGGGGCCGAGCAGCCATGTTTACGCCAGGACCGTCTACCCTTCCGTCAGGATGCGATGCGGTTGACCGCAGACTCATCGCGTGATTGCATCGGGCCCGATCGTTCGTTCTTGGCCGTTCGCATCCAGGACGCGGACGTCCAGGGGCATGCGATTGCGGCGGCGTAGTCGTCCGGTCAGTACGCTATGAACGCCGCGGGTCACCAGGGCCACCTTCGTCAGGCTGCGAAACTCGGCAGCGTCCGACGGTTGCACCCTGTTGGCCCAGCAACCGGGCCACAGGGAAACCAAGGCCGCGAGTGGAACCCGTGACGACCGCCACGCGCCCGCGAAGGGCACCCTGCTGGGCATCCATGCCTCTCCTCACGCCGCAAGCCTCACGCCGCTACCGCAGGAGAAGTGCCGAGAGGGCATTAGTCCCACGTTTGACGCGACGGTTACTGACCCGGTCGCGTCCATGATGGCACGGTTGCGGTTCGCGCGTTCGGACCGACCCTGCTGCGGAGTCGATCGTGGAGATGGCTGGCGCAGCACGGAGTCCGTCGGCACGTCTTGATGAACCCAAGTCGACCTGACCCGCTACCTCAGCATCAGCGGTTTCCTCGTCACCGAGCTGACTCGCCACCGATACACCCGGCAGATAGTCGGAATCTGGCACCAAGCCTGACGTTGATACTCCCGATGCAGACCCCGAACAGCGGGGACTCTGTCGATGACACGCTGGGCGCTTACTCGATCGCGTCAGCGACGGAGGTCCTCAGCGCGGGCACTAGGTCAGTCTCGAACCAGGGATTGCGCGCTTGCCACCGGAAGTTGAGCGGTGACGGGTGCACCACGGGAAACACATCGGGCAGGTACTCTCGGAACGCTCGGACAGTCTCGGTGAGGTTGCGCTTGCCACGGCCGACGAGATACTGGTCCTGCGCGTACTTGCCGACGAGCAATGTCAAACGAATCCCAGACAGCTGGCCGACGATGAGCGGATGCCACCGCGGTGCAAAGTCTTTTCGTGGCGGCAAGTCGCCGCTGGTTCCTTTGCCCGGGTAGTAGAAGTCCATCGGGAGGATCGCGAACAGCGCGGGATCTCGGAATTGATCCTCCGTCACACCCAGCCACAGCATCAGCTTCGCGCCGCTCGCGTCGTCCCAGGGGATTCCGGAGGCTTCCGCCTTCTGTCCGGGCGCCTGACCGATGATCACAATCCGAGCGGCAGGGTCCGCGACGAACAGGGCCCCCACGCCTCGCTTCGCCCAGGCAGCGTTCGAGGGATCGGTGTCAATGGCCTGCCGGATCTCGTCGAGGGTCACGTGTCCCTCCTGAGCCGACTCGCCAAGCTCGAGAACGGTTGCAGCATTCTGCAGACAGTAGCAGTTGTGAAAGTGCGGCGCCGAGATCGTGAAATCGTCAAATTTTGATGCGAATAGTTCCCCGGTAAGCGCCCTTGTCATCGTCGCCGGGCAAGGGGGCCGGCGCGGGCAAGATCGACTGGCGGTCCATCTCTACCTGCGCTTCGTAACGTGTCGGATTGAATGCCTCATCGGCGATTGTCATCGATCCGCCTCGACGCCTCTGATTCCAGGAGAAGTCGACCCACCCCTTGCGCTGCCCGACAATGGCTACAACAGTGATCACGGTGATGACACCTGCAACGATTATCCAGTTCACCCTTCAAATCTAGTTTGATTACATTCCGAGGTGGCGAGTCTCTTGGGGCCCCTTCCCGGAGCTGTTGCGGTCAGGCCAAGTCCTTGAAGCTGTCCTCGCCGGGGCGCCAGACCGTCCACGCTTCGTCGTGGAATCCCCTGAGCTCGGCGATCTCAACGTAGACGTCTTCTTTCTCAGGGTGGATCACGATCGCGCCCGTGTCGAGGTCAATGCGGATACCTGCCCCGGAGGATTCGCGACGTCAACGTGCCAGGGGTCAATCAGCGTAGAGAATCTGCGTAGCCACGGTCCTGCTGCGGCAGATGCGAACGGCTTCTAGAAGAAGTCGAAAACGAAGCGGCCAAGCGCCCGCAGAGATCGGCCAAGACTGCGCACCCACCCGATACCGCGACGTCTCGATTCTGCCCAAGTGGCGCCGGCCACCATCACTGCGGCAACCAATGCGACGAGCAGCGCGACCTCGACAATCGGGCCGGGCAGACGGACTACACCATCAAGGGCGATGACGATTCCGGCTGCGAAAAGAACTACAAGCCCGAGGACGGTCGTCCACAACGGCCAACGGGACCTTGGTCGGTGTTCCTCGGGCGGCAGCACAGGCCAGACGCTAGCACGCGAACTCCCATTCCATGCAAGCATGACACTCATGCGTGACGCCGACTGCCCGGCATCTAGAGCGGCGTACGTCACGCGTTTGAAGGAGGGCTGCCAATTCCGAGCTCCCACGGGCCCGCACCCGACCAGAACAAGTTGAATGAGCACGACTGCCCCAGCGTCGAGCCCTGCTTCGCCTTGCCCACCAAATCAACTGTCATCAGCTTCGGGGAGATATCGGAGTCACTGCTCATTTCTCGTCCAACCGGAGAGATCTTGGAACACTGTTCGAAAACGACACCCGCACTCTCGGCAGTGTATGCCGACGGTGCAGACGCGAAGAGATCCTCGAGCGCCTGCTGGTCCCCGGCGTCAATGGCCGCGATCACCTGCTGACGAAGCTCTCTTGCCGATCCGTCAGGGGGCAAGGACATCGTGGGCTCATCGAATGCGGTGCACCCGGAAAGCACCAATCCTGCGAACGTTACAACGAAGCACAGGAGCAAACGCTGGGGGTGACCGCGATCCATTCTGGACGATATCGGCATTAGATTTCGCGAACTGACCGGGCGTCGTCGATTCCGTGGTCAAGCGTCCTGCCGGCTGCCAACTCGTTGACTTTGTTATTCGAACTCATCTCGACACGCGGCCACGCAACACGCCCAGAATTCAGTACGGCCGAGTTAGAGAGGGATCGTTGCATCGCGCTCTTCGTCTTCCCCATGGGTTTGATCATTGCAGCCCCCGCGGGCATTGCCCAGAAGTGCGCAGACTCACTGCGGTGCAAGGCTGTCGACCCGGCCCAAACCATTTCCTTTTGGGTACACACGTAGGTACACGCATCGACCTGGACAGAAACGGCGGATACCAACGGTCCAAGTCACCGGAAACGCCGATAAGGCCCGGTTCGGCGTGAAAAAGTGTGCCCCTGGAGGGATTCGAACCCCCAACCGTTTCCTTAGGACACAACCGAAAATGCTATCTTTTTCGCCAAGATTACAGTTTTGATCAGGGATAATAAGTAGCGATGTGGTCCTGGTGTACACAGCGGTGTACACATACAGACTGATCGACAACGCACGCCTCGCGCGCAGCAGTAGCCCCGACGGTCCAAGCACATACGACAAAGCCGATTAGTGCTCTTCCTTCGTTCTCGCCGCGATGGTGAAGACAACGGCGAGGTAGGCAATCACAGCCACGGGGACCACCGTCGAGACGATCGGCATCAGAGCCGGGCTGGGTGCGATCCAGTAGAGAACAAGTGCGACTACGGATAGGACCCCGATGACGATGCCAATTGCCGCGTACACGGGTGTCCTGATGACTCGCCGCGCTTGGCGTCCCAGTGTTTCACTGTCTTTCACTATTGCCTCCTATGCATAGCAGTTGATGATCACGGGATGGGCGGAGCCACCAATGGCTAGCATCCGGAATCCCACGCACTGTCCCGTGTTCTTGGCCTGTACTGCGGCGACCCAGAAAGCAGCGCTATACACACCGCATGCGAAGCCGATAATGGGGTTGAGAAGGGCGGCGCCACCGCACAGCACGGCGCCCGCCCCGACGGCGGTCTCACTGGCCGTTTGCGTTTCGGTCTTAGTGAATTCAAGCGTGCACCAAACGAAGTCACACTGCACTCTCGGATCAGCGACGACAGGAAAAGCCGTGGAACTGGATGGCGCGACAGATTGGATGAGCGTGTTTCCATCGATCGTGTACGACGTTTCGACGGGGCTGCCTTGAGCGTCCTTCGCCCATGCCGAGCCGATCACGTTCACAGCAATTCCGTTTTGATCCGAAACCAGAATCCGGCCGTCGATTTCGGAGAGTACTGCTGGCTTGTCGTTCGCAGTGATCTGGAATCGGTAGTCCGTTGGGGCGTTCTTGTTGTGGAGGACGATGTAGCCAGCATTGGCTTGTGCTCCTCCTGACTGACTCGTAAGGGCATACGAAGAATCAGGCCCAGCGAGAATTGTTACCTTCGAGTCCGCGGATAGTGCACCTGACAAGGTCGAAACCGGGGCGATTTCAACCGTGCCCGTCTTCGATCGCACCTGGAGACGCTCGGCAGTCAGAACGGTTGTACCGGGGTCCGCTACCGTGGCACGCGCAGCACCCGAGCCGAGGGTATTTGACAGTAGTCCGAGACTATTCAGGGCGTCGGTCACGGCATCTGAGTTCGGGGCCGCTGACGCGGGTGCCGCCGAGATCCCCCCGACAATGACTGCGCCGATAACAGCGCTGGCGAGAATGTTCTTGAATTTCATCTCTGGTTCCCCCATCTACATGTGTCCACGCCTACCTGACGCGAGCACGCGTCACCCCAAAACGTGAATCACTTCTGTTCAATGGAACCGCACAACCGCCGCGCCAGCAAGTCGGCGGATATGCCGACTTGAATGTCTAAGCGCCACCCGATATGGTCACGATCAGGAATTTCAGAATGTCTGCCCCGACTACTGAAGGAGCCAACGGCGGACTACCAACGGTGGCACAATGCACATCAACCAGCGTCCCAACCCTTGGGAGCGCGTGCATCAGGCTTCCAAACCCGAGCTGAGGCATCAGATGACGGCGCTAGCGGATTTCATCGAGGCTGACATCGATCACCGCGCCGAAGACGCCCGAGCCCTTCAACGATGGGTCAGCGCTACAGGCCCGCGGCGAATCCACTCGTTGGCCAAGCGAACGTGTCAAAAGGCACCCTGAGAGGGTATCCGCGATTTCACACCGACATTAGTTGAAACCATCGCCGTCACCGCGCATATCGCTGGAAGGCCGGCAGTTCAGCGCAGTGAACGCAGGTAGCGTTTGCGCACGATCCGTTGTGCAATAAGCATCAACGGGCAGAGGACTCGCCAGGGCTACGTGGCGCGGGGCTTTTTGGTATACACAGCGGTGTACACATGGGCAGCAGAAGAAATGGCGGATATCGGCTACAGAACTGACCGAAAATGCCGATTAGGCGTGTTCTGGTGAGGAATAGTGTGCCCCTGGAGGGATTCGAACCCCCAACCGTTTCCTTAGGACACAACCGAAAGTAGCTTGACTTTCGACAGAAATAGTCATTTGATCAGGATATAAGAATCCCGAATTCGTCCAGGTGCACACAGAAGTACACACATAGCGGTTACTCGATCAAAGACTGCGGTCACATCTGTCCGCTTGAGTGGATGGCCGGACAATCCGGTGGATGCCCCATGACAACCCCACTGACCGCAGCAACCACTCCAAGATTTAGGAGCGGCTCGACCTGCCCGAGGATCGGCGTCGGCTTGGTCCGCTGACCGCTGACCGCTGACCGCTGACCGCTGATGGTGACCAAGCTATGGGGTATGTCAAGTCAACCAACCGCCGTCAGTCCCGGCCGAATATGGATTCCATCGTGTCGCAACTTGAGGCGAGCGTCATAGCATACTGCGGAAGGGCACTTAGATCGTCTCGACAGCGAACCCGAACCACTGCAGCGCAGCACACGCAATCCCAAAGACCCCGGCTGATGCGTCGGATGCCGGTGATATCGAGTTCCGATACACCCCGATAGTCATCGGCGACACGAGCATCTCCGAGTCGATCGTGTAGATCTGATCATAAACAGCCACCTGCAACCCGGTTCGACCGAGCAACTCCAGAGATGAACCTGAATCGTCTCGGACAGAAGTGGGTGACATCTTTCGAAACGCCATGGCCATGCTCCTATATCCGAAGAGTGAATTGGCCGCAGCTCTTCTTCAAGCGCGTGGTCATGCCCCGGCTAGGTCTGGTGAACAAGCTGCTCTCTCAGATCGCAGCTGTAGTTCATCGGAATTCTGACGGCGACCGTCTTCAAGCGAGGCGCCGGGGTAGAGACTACCCAATGCCTTGACAGAACTACGAATGAGACCGATCGTCGACTACGGCAAGCATCATCCCCTCGGGGGGTTGGTCGATATCGTATGTTGACCGCTCTTCAAGCCGTTCGCTTCTGTTGGCGGTCATCCACGGCGGAGTCGTCTGAACGATCATAAGTTCCGGGTAGCGTTCGACAATCTCCTCACGTGATCGCGCCCACAAGTATCCCCAGAGTCCACCCGTGCCGTAGTCATACGCGACTAAATATCTAGATTTACGTTTCCCGCTCATCGCAGACCAGCCCTCCTCAATGAAACTCCAGGCACATCACCTGCAGCGACGACGGCAGCCTCTGAAACGACGCCCGATTCACCGTAGTGCGGATCGACCCGAATGATTATTGCGCTCGGCACGGCGAGGCTCCCGCACCTCGTCCCGACGGAGCAGCTCATTCGCGCTGTCAGTCGATCACCCCCCAGCCGACGTCTCGACCGTACCAAATCGTGAATCGCACGCCAGAGGCAAAAAGAGCGTTAACCTCAGGCGCCCAAGGCGTTATGCGCACTTTCACTGGCGGAACCCCCGGGTGCAACGCCTCGCCAGATTCTGATTCGATCGTGGCGCCCACTTGTGCTTCACCTCCACCTTCTTTGGCCAGAGGAAACTTGAGGACCAACGATCTCGTCCCCGATGGGAGAGATGAGACGATCCCACCGGCATCCGACGAAAACAGGGAGATCCGCGCTTGCGCACTCATCAAGCGCCTCCTTCTCCACCTCACCTGACCTCGCATGCGTCACATTACCGATCATCACCTCGATCCAAGGCCAAACGGATCAGAAGAACACCATTCCTATCGAGGCTGACTAAACCACACAACAAAAATCCAGAAACTCCGCACCGGCCCAGTCGAGCAGGGCTGACGTCGCGGCCGAAAGACCGGAAGCCGCCAACCTAGGCCGAGTTAGGCGCATACGCATTATCCATCTTTCGAGACGACGCGATCAGAGATCGTCGTGCTACTCGCTCAGTTGCAGAGCCAGCGCCTTGAGAACATCGGAAATCCAAAGAAGCGAATAGGGAATTGCATCACCGTCTTCAAGCATCGTGTTAGTCAGCCACTGCAATGACTCACTTACTTGACCGATTGTGAGGTCGTGAGGCGGCGACTCCACGTGATATATCTGATCGTCGGGGATCGACCAGAAATAGTCATTCGAGAGCTCAACCTCAGCGAATCCGGATTGCCGAAGAACTTCGAGTACGCGCGTGAAGACACGCTCAAGTTCGTCTAATTTTACGATGGTCGGCTTTGCCATTCTTCTCCAAGGAGTTGTCGGATTTGGCGGCTGAAAGTAGCAATCTCCTTTTCAAGATGCCTAATACGGCCTTCAATAGTACGCTGTCGAATTTCCGACGATCCAGCTTCGCGCTGGCCTGAACGGGTGCTGCCGAGGTGGACGGTGAGAACTAGCTCGGCTGCAACGAAACTGGCTGCACTGATGGTGATTTCCTTCATGCGGCTCCCCCGTGGGCCGTCCCAACGGCACGGCCTCAATTTATCCCAGCCACGGATATCCGGCACACGGCAGTCGCTGCAGGTGCTGTCCCTTCCAGCTTTGGATCGTTGGATAGTCGGCCACCACGCGCGTCCACGTCCCCCTATTCCATGCACGACGGACCGGGTGGGCGGGAGTCGAGGCCACACTGAGCAAGTGCTGGAAAACAAGGAACGTCGCCTCGTATCCATCGCCGAGGAAATCGTGCGATCCCTGCCACACGGTGACACGCACACGGTGGCCGCCGCCGCCATGGACAATCGGGGCAACGTACACACGGGTGTGAACGTCTTCCACTTCACCGGTGGCCCTTGTGCGGAGGTCGTCACGATCGCAGCCGCCGCGCAAGCACTGGCCGGCCCACTGGTCACGATCGTCGCAGTCGGTGACCGTGACCGCGGCGTCATCTCCCCCTGCGGACGTTGCCGACAAATCCTGCTGGACCTTCATCCCGACGTGGCCGTCATCGTTCCCCTCAAGGATGGCGAATTGGCAGCGCGAACCGTACGCGACCTGTTGCCCCTCAGCTACTCCCTACCCGAGGCCGCAGAGGCGGACTGACACACTGCCCTCATGGCCGGGGACATCCTGATACTCGAATTCAAAGATCCGCGGGTGCAGCAGCTCATGCAGGCGGGCTACTTAGTAGTCGGCTAATCGTGGGGCGCCCGCCTGTGTCTGAGAGACCCACCCGACCTCTCTGCATTCACTGGGGCAATCGTCGCGGCACGGGAACGAGCGTTCATCATCCAGGAGCTCGACGCCAGCTGGGCGCCAAAGGTCACGGCACTCGAGGCCCTGAACCAGGCCGACTACCCCGACACACCAGCGACAGCAGTGCCGGACCGGGACGAATCCGACATGCTCGAACTCTGGAAGTCCGGCCACCGATTCTTTGGTGCCAGCAAGGCCGGGCAGCTTGTAGCCGTCAGCCTCATCGGCGCGACCCTGGTGCGCGCGGAAACGGAATTCCCGTCCGACGACCCTTCCTTCAGACGGATAGGGCTCGCCGTTGCCGTCAACGCCGCGTCGATCAATGCACTGGCCGCCGACGGAATCAGGATCTTCGGCACAGGCGGCGCTCAGTCCAACGCCGGCAGCATCCGCATGAACGAACACCTCGGATACGTCATCGAAGAACGATGGCTGAGCCTCGCTCCGCCGCAGTAGTACGAAGAATCGGGGAGGCGCAAACCATTCCCTATTTGGTACACACATGGGTACACACATAGGCACGACGGGAAACGGTCAATATCGACCGTCTAGGTAACCAAAACGCCGATTAAGCCCGTTTCGACCCGAAAAAATGTGCCCCTGGAGGGATTCGAACCCCCAACCGTTTCCTTAGGACACAATCGAAAGCGACATTACTTTAGGCACAAAAATGCTTTTGATCGGGATATAAGAATCCCGAAATCTCCTAGGTACACACAGAAGTACACACATAGCCGTTGCGCGACGAAAACCTCCGGTTGAAACAGGGTCCTATCGCTTGAAGCGGGGACAAGCCGGAAAATCATTCCAATGACGACGACACACCTCTGGCCAGTGCCATGCCGGCGTGGCTGTCGCGAGACCGGTTTTGGACCTATTTGGTGGCAGTCTCGAGGTTGGCCATGACCTGTTCCGCTACGTGTGCGACGAGGGTGGTGTCGATCTTCCCGAGCCCGATCTGGCTGACCCGATGTGCCGGCCTTACCGAACCCGAACATTGATCTCACACTTCTCGAACAGGACGCGGGCAGTGTGGACCACGTCGGATTCTCTTCGACATCCGTGACCGAATTGGGAGTCCTTTCCGTGAATCGAACTATTACGCGATCCAGCATCCTTGGTGTCGTTGCCATCACCGCATTCGCTGCCCTTGGCAGCGCACCTGCATTTGCTGACGCGACACCCGCACCGGCGCCCACCTCCACGGCCGGTCCCACGAAAACGCCACGCACGCTCACCAACGTGCAGGAATCAGCCGCGACCGCGACCGCGAAACGAATCACCTCCTTGAACACCGCGATCACAAAAGTCACCGCCAACGCCGTCCTCACCACCTCCGACAAGACTGCTCTCCTAGAGAACCTCAATAACGACCTCGCCGGCATGAACACCCTTGCGACGAAAATCGCTGCTGACACCGACCTGGCACAGGCCAAAATCGACTACGCCACGATCTTCACTACCTACCGTGTCTACTCGGTCTCGCTTCCCCAAGCCGCGTATACAGCATTTGCAGACACTGTCATCTCAAAGACAGCTGCGAAGCTCACCGCCGAACAGACCCGGCTCTCGGGCCTGCTATCAGGAAAGGACTCCTCTAAGTCCACCGCGGCGTTGCAGGCCAGCCTGACAGACATGACTGCCCAGATCGGTAACGCCGGCAGCGCTGTGGCCGGACTGGCCGCCGGTTCACTCGCCGCCACACCCGACCAGTACGATGGTAACCACGACGTGATGAAACCCTTCAAGGCATCTGCGACCACCGCGCGCGCAGCACTCAAACAGGCACGGACCGACGCGAAGACCATCCGCTCCGCACTCAAATAGCACCGGCCCGGCAGCGCGCCGGCCACTTCTCTGCCGTCGCGCTGCCGGTTCACAATAACTTGCCCTTCCGCGTTCTACGGATGCAGCGCCCGCATCGGAAGCCCTGCATTCTCGTTCGGCCCCGACTCGATCGCCCTCCGACTGGAATCGACCAGCGGTCGATGCCTGGGCGTTCCGTAGTCAACTGATAGAACCGAGACACAACCTGTGAGAATGAATTCAGGGCGCAGCAAGACCCTCATCGCGGGTGTCACTCTCCTCGTCCTGGGAGCCGCAGGCGGGTTCCTTGTCGTCCACCCGGCTTCCGCTGCCAGTCAGACCTCTCAGTCCCCATCGGACACGCCCCGGCCGGCGTCGGCCCTCGCCATCACGGGCACTATTGAGACGGTGCATATTCCGGCGACCGCATCCAATTTCACCGCCAGGGATGCCGAGGTGTATCTTCCTCCGGCCGCCGTGGCCGTCGACGTTCCGGCATTCCCCTTCGTGCTGATGATGATGGGCCAACCCGGGAACCCGGACGCGTCCTACATCGCTTCAGTCCTCGACACGTTCGCCCTCACCCATGACGGTCAGGCGCCGATCGTTGTCGTTGCGGACCAACTCGGCGATCCGAGTGTCGATTCACTCTGCCTGGACACTCCGGCGCACGGGAATGTGCAGACCTACCTTGAGCAGGATGTCGTCAACTGGGCGCGCGCGAACCTGCACATTGAAACTGATCGCGTCGATTGGACAATTGCGGGGTTCTCAAACGGTGGCCAATGCGCCATTTCCCTTGCTACCAAGTTTCCGGACGTATGGGGAAACGTGATCAGCGCGTCCGGGACGACCTTCGCAGGCACGGAATCTGAGCCCACGGTTCTCGCCGACGTCTTCGGCGGAGACCAGGCCGCCTACGACGCGACAAAACCAGCGACCGTGATGTCGTCCACGCACTACCCCCATACCGAGGCCGTGTTCACCGTGGGGGCGGATGACTCCGTGATCGGTCCACCCCAGAAGGCCTTGAGTGCCGTGGCTTTGGATGCCGGCATGGTGACCAGCTACTACGAAGTTCCCGGCGAAGGCCACAGCGTCGGAGCGCTCCTCGGAGGACTCACGAAGGCGTTCGACGTTCTCGCCCCACGCCTCGGATTTCAGGAACCATCACCGCAGCCATAGTCCCGCACGCCGCTATCCGGCCAGCCCTGATCAGTGGACACCCGAGAGGCGGATCACATCACTCCGACCCGACGTTGCATCTCCGGCTCTGAGGGCACCTACCTATTGGGTCTTCCGACCGCTTCGAGAGTTCAAATTTCGCAAGCGTTGGTACCCTACTGGGGTTGGCACTAAGCACTAGTCCCAAATCCTCGGGTGGGCAACGCGACAGAACCTTCTCGGATCATGCCGCTGGCATCACTGGTCCTCACCAAGCCCCGTCCGCAGACAACGACACTAATTCAAACGCTCCAAACTTCAACCGCTCGATCGCCCCCAGGCCTTGAAACAGTGGATGGGGCACTCCGGTATCGCGATTCTGCGTTTGCGAGACCCGTCAGAAACTCCTGGATGGGCTCCGGGACTCGTTCGATTTTGCGGTGCGTGTCCGGCCTTATTTGCTCGAGTTAGTGGCTTCCGGGGTCAGTTGAGGATGTTCACGGCGCGGGAAATGACCAGGGCGAGCAGAATGAAGCCGGTCAGTGCCTGATACGCCATCAGCATTTTCGCTCGGTGCGTGAGCGGCATCACGTCCGTGGGGCTGAACGCCATCATGTTAGTCAACGAGATGTAGGCGTAGTCCAAATAGCTTGGCCGCCAGTCCTCACCCCCTGGCGCCCCGTCATGTTGCGGGAAACGGAAGTCCACAGTCGCCGTCGCCCACTGGGCTGCATCGCGACGCGCAACTGGACCTGACCGGTCCAGCTCCCAATACACCAACGAGAACGCAATCACGTTCGTAACCCAGACCTGCAGCGCAGTGAGGAGGACATCCGGACCATTCACTCCCCCATAGAGAAGCTGGCGGACCGTGAAAACAACGGTGACTTGATTGGCGAGGGTCAGCAATGACGCCAGCCCAATAGATAGCCACCGGGACCATGTGGTCTCCCGCGATAGCCGGCGTGGGTTGAGGATCGTCAACGGGATCAGCAGAAGCAAACCCAACACCGGGACGACCCACCGGGGCAGAATCTGCACCTTCTCGGGAATGAGCAGATACAGAACCAGACTCAGAATGATTGCGGCCAGGACCGGCCAGCGGTGCTCGTGCCTCACAAGAGGCGTCGACGTTTCAGTCACAGTCGAGAGTGTAAGCGATCCCCAATCACGTCGACGCCGTCACCGGTGAAACGACTCTTCGAAGCGCCGACGCACAGTTCGCTGTCCTCGCTCAGGTTTCCGTGCGACTAGGTGAGGAATGGTGTTGAACCCAGTTCCCTCATCGCCACCGCGATAATCGTTGCTATTGCCAGCACTATCGTTGCCACTGTCAAACCGCGACCAGGAGCACCTACCGGGATCAGACGGTATGCCCGGACGGAGAGCCCGAGCCCCACTACCGTGGCGATGAAGGCGGCAAACGGGAACACAACTGCGAACAAGATGCTAGCAAGCGTCAACCAGAACCCGGACTTGCGGCCCGGAGTGTTCGTCCAATCCCCGGGCGGCCGTCTCAGGCCACTCAACTCGTTCTCGTCCGCATTGAAGTGTGCGTCGTTCAATTGATGCCCCTCACGTTTGTTCGGCGGCCAGTATCACACAATCCCCCCTGACCGAAGGAACATCGCCCAGGAAGCGGTCGACCCAACGAGGGCTATCAGCCTCCCTGTGCGCCATACCTGGCGAGCCGCGAGCACTTGGCAAACGACGCACGGTGCACCAATCGTGACGGTCTAATCGGTGCGGTTCGAGATGGGAGTTGGACGGTTCTCTTGGCGGTGGATCTAGTTGCCCTTCGTACAGGTTTGCTGATCAGCGGTCTGACCGGTGACGCTGGATGGGAGCACGGCATTGGCCCCAGCGGGAGCGGCGACGGGGGTCGCCGTCGGCGTTGAAGCTGGAGTGGATGTGGAACTAGGTTTTGCGGTCGCGGCTGGCGTGGGAACAGGGGCCACCGGAGCGTTACTCGGGAGCACGGCCGCCCGGCCTGGGGCCCCAGAGAGCTGCAATGGTTTATCCGCGACCAAAGCGGTGTTCAAGACTGTGGCGGCACTGGACTGGGCGATCACCCGTCCTGGCTCGGCCGGGTCAGTGACGGTGGGGTACTGAACAAAGACCATGTTCGCCAGCCCTGTGTCCTTGATCGCGAGAGCGATCTGGACCAAGGTCGTCGGATTCGTCAGCGTATCCGAGAGAACCATGTTCCCCGTTGCCGCTTTGGCCAGGGAGAACAACGCGATCGGGTTTCCCAGGACGCCGCCACTTTGGACCTTCCGGGCCAGAGCAGCCATGAAGAGCTGCTGGTTACTGATCCGCCCCAGGTCACTGCCATCACCGATACCGTGCCTGCTCCGCAGGAACGAGAGTGCGTCGTCGCCGACGAGGGTTTGCTGGCCCGCCGCCAAATGCAACGGAGGCGTCGTGTACAGATCATTGACCGCCGAGGCCAGGCAGACGGTGACCCCGCCGACAGCGTTCGACATGGCAGTCACCCCGTCGAAGCTAATCTCCGCGGCGTAGGGAATCTGGACGCCGGTGAGCTTCTCGATCGTCAACACAACGCAGGACAGGCCACCGCGTGACAGGGTCGTATTCAGCATCACCCGGCTGGACGCCGACGCGGTCCCGCCATCGGCCTGCGGACACGCGGGAACGGCAAGCATCAGGTCCCGGGGGAAACTAATCACACTGACGCTCTGATGATTCTGCGCAATGTGCAGCAGCATGGTCACGTCGTTGTTACCCGCGCCAGAACTACCCGCGAGCTCTGCGGCCGTCCCATAGGCCCCGCCCTGGCCGGTACGGGTGTCCGTGCCCGTCAATAGCAGGTTAACCCCGCCGGCGATCGCGGTCACGTCCGCGGCCGGGGCAGGAGCCGCCGTGTCGCCGGGCGTCTGATCAAGGTGGGCCAAATGAACACCGGGCTTGACGCTGCTGGCAACATCCCACGCGGCAATCGCCGCAACGGAGCTCCCACTAACCAGAAGCACCGCGAGGGTGATGCCAAAGGTCTTCGTGACCGTCCGCCACGGCCCCCGAGGTGTCAACCGTCCATGCCGGATCGGCTGACCGGCATTCCGGTCACGCCCACGCAAGGGCCCAGCGTGTGTCACGGTAACCCTCTTCCGCCCGGTCGAACCAACCGGAACATCCACGAACAGTCGTTTCGACCGAACTGTATGCCAGCAGTGACCGGAGATTCCTGTGAAAGTGCTCCTCGACCAGCGCAATCTCACAGGAAGCCCGCCAAGCCCACCAAACGGGGGATGACGAGTGTCGCCGGATCAGAGTCAGCGTTGTTTGATGGCGTGTTCAACACGGGAGTTCACAAATGGCGTCCATGGTCGTCAGATTGCAGCTCCCCAATGGGACACAAACGCGGCATTCAGTATGGAAACGAAACGTTTCCAGTGGGGAATCCCTACTGCAGAAGATGGGAACGGGCGCCCGGGGGTCATCTCGAGCGCCAACATCGGGAAAGACTTTGGCCCCGCCGCGAGTAGCCGTTCATTCCGCTCCGCAGTGCACGGGCAAGTCGACGAATCGAAAAACGGCGACCGCCAACGCCGTGAACTGTCTTGTCCGAGCCGGCGATACAGGCAGCCTGCGCACCTCCACGGCCCCTTGTCGGTCGAGCTCAACGTCGACGAGGCTTTTCCAGCAGAGATTTCCGAGCAGACACAATCTGGGAGAGACATGCGACCCGACGCGACACGAGTGGGATGAACGAGCGGTTCTGGATTCCCTCAGTAGTGTCGTGGTGGCGCCCCAGCCCATTGCCGCGCACTCTGATCTGATCCCACACCCGGCAGGACACTCCCCGCATATGACCGTATGTGAAGTACCGAGCAATTGTGGTCAATCCACACTAAATTCCACCTCCGCGACGTCCCCTGAGAAGGGGCTCGGTTCGTGATGAGTTCGCGCAACCCGACCCGTGCGCCACGTTCAAAGACCGACCACAGGGTTCCGTCAAATAGACCGTCACAGTCAACGCGCATTAGCGTGGGCCGTTTGATCCGCTCAGAATCCCCGAACTATTTTCTGCTCCTGGGAACGACGCTGTTCTTGGTCATCTTGGGCTTGATCATGGTCCTGTCTTCGTCATCAGTAGATTCCTTTGTTGCTCACGAGGGTTTCTTCGGCGTTGTGCTTCATCAAGGTGCCATCGCCCTGGTCGGCGTCCCATTGATGCTCGTGCTCAGCCGGATGCCGTTGAAGTTCTGGCAACGTATCGCTTGGCCGACGCTCATCGCTACTTGCCTCGTTCAGTTGCTCGTCTTCACCCCGCTAGGTGTGACCGTGGCCGGGAACACCAACTGGCTGTCCATTGGCAGTTTCCAATTCCAGCCATCTGAAGCCATCAAAGTCGCCCTCGTCATCTGGCTGGGCATGCTTCTGGCACAGAAGAAAGATCACCTCGACGACTGGCGCCACGTCCTCGTGCCCGTTTTCGGCATCGGCGGCACGGCCGTCATGCTCGTCATGATCCGCGGCGATCTGGGGACAACAGTAATCCTCGCCGGCATCCTCTTTGGCTCCCTCTTCTTCGCCGGCGTAAAACTACGCATGCTCGCCATCCCCTTGGGCATCGGCGCCCTTGGCGCCCTGGCTGCGGCCATGGCCAGCGGAAACCGGATGGCCCGGATACTGAGCTTCTTCGGCACCGGCTGCGACGGCTCAACCGGCACGATCTCCGCCGCATGCTGGCAACCCTTGCACGGCACGTGGGCCCTCGCGTCGGGCGGCATCTTCGGCGTTGGACTCGGGAACTCCAAAGCGAAATGGTCCTGGCTTCCAGCCGCGGACAACGACTACATCTTCGCGATCATCGGCGAGGAACTCGGTCTCATCGGCGCAGTCGTGGTGCTCGCCCTTTTCGTCCTGCTGGCCATCGCCTTCCTCCGCATCATGAACGCCACGACCAGCCCTCAAGCCAAAGTCAGTACTGCGGCCGTCATGGTCTGGATCATCGGTCAAGCACTCGTCAACATGGGCGTCGTCCTCGGATTCATCCCTGTCCTCGGCGTGCCACTCCCCCTCATTTCTGCTGGGGGCACCGCCCTCCTCACCACCCTCATCGCAATCGGAATCGTGCTCTCCTTTGCACACAGCGAGGCGTCGCCGACACGCACACCTCCACCCGGAATGCCGGACGCCGACCACCCGTAACTCGTCCCGCGCGCTCTCGTCGCAACACAGCACGCTGATTGAAGTGGACACGGCACGGAATCGATTCTTGGTCCACCCACGGTGTCGACGCTGTGAAATCCTTCGCCGTTTTCGCCTCGATGAACCGTCCACCGAAACAGTGCCTCGCACCACCGGGTTTGCGCGTCGAGTCAACAGTTGTTTTGACGGGAACAACGCCTAGTCTTTCGTGTGTGCAGAATGGGGCTAACGGCTACGAATCGATCAACGCGGACCACCAGAAACGGCTGGATCGATCTCGCGAAATGACGCGGAAGGACCGGACGAGCGTGCCCGACAAACGGTGGAGCAGCAGGGTCCTGCACCATATCGGCACAGTGAGCGAACACGCCGCCGCGGGATTGGTTGCCGGAAGTGCACTCGTAGTGTGGGTCGCGGTCGGGATAGCGGCGGGATTTCCTCCATGGTGGGAGAACGTCCTTTACATTGCGAGTTCATCCGTGACAGTCGTTATGGTCTTCGCAATCCAACATACGCAAGCACGACAACAGTCGGTAACCCAGCGCAAGCTCGACGAGTTACTACGCGCCCAGCCAACTGCCGACGACCGACTCATCGCGCTCGAAGGTGCGTCGGACGACGAATTGGAGGCCCTCACTGACCTCAGCCAAGAGACCCGAAAACGAGCCCTCGAGACGGATGCCCCGCCACCGGCGGTAAATCCCCTGACGTAAGGAATCGATGTGGCCCACGTCCCGACCAGATCGGGATCGGTCTGGCCGACCGTCCCAGTCGTTGGATTTCGTTCACGTGGAGGAACCCTTGACTTCACCGTTAGCGGCGCACGCCGGCGCAGGTGACCAGAGCCTCTAACCTGTTCATATGATCACTTTGATTCAAGCGGCGATTCTGGGATTCCTCCAAGGGATCACGGAATTGTTCCCAATTTCCAGCCTTGGCCACAGTGTCATCCTGCCCACACTCTTCGGCTGGAACATCGACCAAAGCAGCCCCGCCTTCCTCGGGCTTCTCGTTGCCACCCATCTGGCTACCGCTATCGTTCTCTTCCTCTTCTTCATAAAGGACTGGATCCGGGTTTTCCAAGGGTTCGGACGTTCCATCCGGGATCGTAAAATCGGCCCCGACGACATCTACGCGAAACTCGCCTGGCTGCTCATCGCCGCAACAATCCCCGCGGGGATCGTGGGCTTGCTCTTGGAGAAGCCCCTCCGGTCCCTTTTCGCATCCCCACTGATCGCTGCCGCATTCCTTGTGATCAACGGCCTCATCCTTCTAACCGCAGAACGCCTCCGACGGCATCCGAACCGGGCTCAGACCGGACGGGTGAGCGTTGATGCTGTTGCGAGCGGACGCCCCATCCCCGCGGGCTCGGCCAACACGCAAATGTCCGAGACCGAGAGCTCCGACACCACGATCGCCAAGCTCACCTGGAAACAGGCGTTCGGAATCGGCGTCGCCCAGACGGCCGCCCTCCTTCCGGGAATATCCCGATCAGGATCAACCATGGTCGGTGGGCTCCTCTCCGGACTCAACCACGAAACCGCTGCCCGATTCAGTTTCCTACTGGCCACACCCATCATCGGCGCCGCGGCAGCACTGAAACTCCCGGGACTGTTCAGCCCACAGATGGCCGATGAGAGCGGCGCGTTCCTCGTCGGTGCGCTCTGCTCGGCCGTTGCCGCATGGTTAGCCACGAAGTTCCTGCTGCGCTTCTTCGAGACCAGGACACTCACTCCTTTCGCGATTTACTGCATCGTCGCCGGAACCATCTTCTTCGTAGTCCTGCTCGCGTTCCCTTAGAAGTCCGTCAGGACACCGCACGTCAAATCAGTTGAGATTCCATTCCTCGGAGCCCACACGGTCATCACCCCCTACGTCCTCGCTCGGCTGAGGCATCCTTGGCGATGACGTGCATTATGGCCGCATCACCCGCGCCGATCCGCACTTCGAGGTCATCACGGGGATCCAAATAGCCGATCGTGCAGCGGGTTCAGGATCTGTGCTCGATGTCGACAGCAAGCGACCCGCCCGATCACAGGTCGCGCCTGTCTCTTGTCAGAGGTCCCTACCCAGCCGCGACTTTGCGGATCTCAGCTGGCGCCAGAATCCGAGTTCGGAAAGTTGACCCGGCATACCGACGGGACAGGATCATCGACCAAGTGATAAGAATCGCACCCTACGAGGGACAGTTCGCGGCCCTGGACCACACTGCGGACCCGGCTGAGAGATTCGCGCTGGCAGCGCCAGCCAGGGTTCAGCAGATGGATTCCAGAAAATTGTTAGCGTCGCGTGCATCCAAAACGGAAGTTCAATCAGAAGAGAGTCTGGGAGGCGATGACGCTTCCCGTCCAGAACAACTAGCAGGAGGTAACCATGCGCAAGACCATCGCTGTCGGCGCCGTAGTCGGTGTACTCGTCGCCCTCGCGGGATTCATGCCGGCAAACGCCAATGAGAACCACAGCCACGGGGACAACGGCCCCGCCGAACTAACCGTGTTCCACGCAATCCCGGGCGTCACGGTCGACGTCTACGTCAACGGAGCACTCACTCTCGATAATTTCACCCCCGGTTCATTCTCAGACACTCTGAGCCTTGACCCAGGCACGTATTCCGTAGCGATCACCGCCGCTGACGCCAAAGACGCCTCCAATCCTGTGATCGGCCCGATCGATCTCAAGCTGGGCAGCGGCAACAACTACACCGCCGTCGCACACCTGACGGAGGCCGGCATGCCGACCGCGACCCTGTTCCAGAACAACCCGGATGCCGTCGGAAAGGGCAAGGGTCGACTCACGGTCCGCCACGTCGCCGCTGCACCCTCCGTCGATATCCTGGCCAACGGTGCCGCCGCGATTACCGACCTGACCAACCCTGACGAGGTCGAACTGACCCTCCCGACGGGGACGATCAGCGCGGCCGTCGCGGCGACCGGCACGACCGCAGCGCTGATCGGTCCGGCCGACGTGACCATTGCCAAGCGCACGAACACCATCGTGTACGCGTGGGGCAGCCTCGCTGACCACAACCTCGCCTTCGCCGTGCAGACCGTCAAGCTCGACAAGGCCCACCACTAAGCAACACCCAGACACCTCCTGCGCTCTGCCATCAGAGTGCAGGAGGTGTCCGCTTAATCCCACACAACCAAGACCAAACCCGTCCGACAAGACGGTGCGCTCCACCGGTCTTCCTCGGCCAGACCGGCGTACGCCCCCGACTCGGCCCAAGCCACGAGGACACAAAATCCCTTCGACGGCCAAACCTATTGTTAGTGGCTCTCTAAAGGAGCTTCTGGCTATTCTCTGCCTGACACCGATCTGCGCCCACCGTCGACGGGGGGACCATGAACAAGCAACATGCCGGTCGACGCTTGACTGCGAATAGCCCGGGCACCGGGATGAACCGCAGTCTTCGAATCCTCAGCGGAGCACGTAACCGATTGGAGGCGAGCGATGACACACATTGACCCCGAGGACCTTGCCATCATCGCCCTGGCCGGGGCCGACCTCACCGCAGCTGAACGCCGGCACCTCACGAGATGTCCGGGGTGCGCGCTCGAACTCCTTTCCCTCCAGCACACCGTGGTTGTCGGCCAGGCGGCGCGCAACGTGTCCCTTACCGAGCCTGCCGAAGCGGTCTGGGAGCGGATTCATGGCGCTCTCGGACTCAGTGCTGCTGTCAAGAGCACACCACGACGTGACCAATTCGTCGGCGCAACGCCCGCAGCGGCAACCAATGTCCCGGAGCCCGCCCAAACCCGAACTTCGAGGGATCATCTCACCGTGACGAGGGCTCGCACACTCGTTGATCTGGCGCCGCGTCGCCGTCGGTGGCTACCTGTTTCCTTCGCAGCCGCGCTCGTCGGCCTCATCGCGGGCCTGGCCGGTGGTATCTGGTTCGACTCACTTCAGCACGCCGCCGCACCAACAGTGATTTACCAAGCGCAACTCACCCCCTTCCCCGGCTGGCAAGCACATGGCCAAGCGTCGGTTAAGGAGAGCGCGGATGGGCACCGCAACGTGACCGTCGACCTGACGGCTCCCGCCACCCCGGATAGCTCTCTACGGGAGGTCTGGCTGATCAAAGCAGACGCCTCAGGACTTATCAGCATCGGCCTGCTTGACGGAAACACGGGCCGCTTCGACATCCCCGATACTGTCGACCTCACCCAGTATCCCCTCGTCGACATCTCAGCTCAACCCAACAACGGGAACCCCGCGCACTCTGGGAACACGATCGTGCGTGGACACCTGCAAGCCATTTGACACACACTCGCAGGCCCAAACACGTGAGAACGCCTCGACCGCCGAAAGGAAACGTAGGTGATCCGCGCCGTGGCACTCTAGCTTGCCTGGAATCGGGCAGTCCGGAGCAACAGACGGGGGCGCGATCGGGGCCGCTGGCGAGGCGGCAGGTGGGAACCGTCCAGGGCTGCGGCCGAGGCGCTCTTTGGTAAACTCTCGTCGTCCTCCCGACGCGGCTGGATCTGAGACTAGGGTGCCGCAGGAGGTGCGGCAGAAATGTTCGCTTGTCGCTTCGCGGCGCGCCCGCCCGCGAGTGAGGAGAGGACGATGGTCACGAGCGCGCCGAGGAGGAGGGCCGCGCCCTCACCGGGTACGAGTAGGTGGGCTTGCTCACCGATCGTGGCCGCGGCGACGGGAACCCCGAGCTGGGCAGCAGAAAGTAAGCCCAGAGGCAGCTCCTGACCGAGGAACCGAGTGGCGGCGTGGGTGAGCAGGGCGCCGCCACCGAGCGCGAGGCCCAGGAGGATCATCTGCGGGTGTGTGAGGAGGTCACCGAGGTTGAGGGACGCGCCGAGCCACACGAAGAAAAGTGGTCCGAAGAGCCCATCCGCGAGTGCGAACAGCTGTCTGGCTAGCCGGCGGGGCTCGCCGATGGCGGCGACGACCAGTCCGAAGGAAAACCCGGCCAACATGATCGAGACGTGGCCGAAGACCGCGAGAGCCGACATCGCAAACAAGACCGCCAATTGGATGCGGAGTTCGAGAGCGAACTTGCGTTGCTCGGAGAGCCGATGCAACCGCAGTCGAGCGCCGTTTCGCTCCAGACGCGACAACGTCAGGTAGAGCACCGCAGCGGCCGCTGCGACGGCGCCCGCTCCGAGGGCCGCCCGGCCGGCGTTGGGCGGATCGATCGCCAGAGGCAGGGCGATGATCGCGACGATGTCGGCGATGGCGACCTGGGCAGTGAGTTGCAGCACCGAGTTTCCGCGCAGCCGCAGGGAATCAATCACCGGCAGGACGAGTGCCGCGGAGGACGATGCCATCAGTACGGCGTAAAGGGGAGCGTGTGCGCTCCCGAAGACGACGGCGGCACCAATACCAAGCGCCACCGCCAGGACTCCGGTGAACAACGCACGAACTGCGCCCGTGCCCAGTGCGGATCGGATCTGCGCGTCCCGCACGGGCACGTGTGAGCCGGCCACGAACATGATCAGAGCGAATCCGACATTGGCCAACAGCGTGATCGATGGGTCCGACGAATCGACCAGACGGAGCCCCGTATGGCCAACGAGGATGCCCGCCAGGATCTCGCCCAGCGTCACCGGAAGATTCCACCGTCGTGGGATCGCCAGCAAAGGCCCGAGCAGGGCAACGATCGAGATGATCGCCAGGGTTTGGAATGTCATCGCTAACCCACCACTAGGGGACGGCCGGCCGCCCCAAGATCAGGTCGGCCAGCTGCACGGGAATGTTCGTGTTCTCATCGGTGTGATATGTCGCACAGACCCGGTGGTAGCCGTCGGCAATGTGTAGAGGCACCGCCGAAGAGAGATTGCCACGAACGAGCAGGATTGGCGAGAGCTTCACGCCGGTCCGGATTTTCAGCAAGTCAGAGGCGACGTGGGGGTTGGTCACGTCAAGGAGCGGCAGGCCCGCAGCCCGGAGAATGTCCTTGGCTTTCTGAATGGTGATCGGCGTGTCTTGGAGCGCCTGCACGGTGGCGTCGACGCTCTCAGCTTGCAGGAGCAGGTGCAAGTAGTCCGCGGCGCTCGGGTAGTCCTGCGCCTCGGGCGACTCCAGCCATTTGACTTTTTTGGGCATGGTGGTCTTCCGTTGTTTTTTCGAGCAGGCTTTGGGAATGAACTTTCCGGCCCGGCCCGGTCCGGCCCGGGCTAGAATCCACCGCCTGATAGCTTGAGCGTAGTAGTGATCCGGCCGCCATGGAGGCGACCGCGATGCAGGCGTAGTAGGTGCATCAATTTGCGCTGGGCGGCCGCTCAGTCCAACGCCGGCAGCATCGGTATGAACGAACATCTCGGATTCGTCATCGAAGAACGATGGCTAAGTCTCGCTTCACCGCAGTAGTACGAGGAATCGGGGAGGCGCAAACCATTCCCTATTTGGTACACACATAAGTACACACATGGACTGCCGAAGAAACAGCGGATAACCACCGTCAATTCGACCGAGAATGCTGATTAGGCCCGTTTCGGCCCGAAAAAGTGTGCCCCTGGAGGGATTCGAACCCCCAACCGTTTCCTTAGGACACAACCGAAAGCGATATCACTTTCGACGTAAATATGCCTTTGATCAAGATTTAAGAATGCCAAATTCATCTAGGTACACACAGAAGTACACACATAGCGGCTCCGCGATCACAACCTCAGGTCGCGACATCGTCTAGTGCGTGAATCGTCGAACAAACCAGAGAATCGACCCGACAAGAGCCGCAACGATCACACCCACCACTCCAAGGTTCAGGAGCGGAGCGAACGCCACGAGCAGCGAGGGCAGCACGCAACCGGCTGGGGAGGTGCACGGCTGGTTCGCGACGCCTTGGAGCATCGACATCGCTGTGATGATGAGTCCGCAAGCGAGCCACAGCTTTACGAGGTCACTCAGTGTCACTCGCAGTCGGCCCTTCCGTCGTGCCGGGGAGCGAGGCGGAGTCGCGCGGCTGCGGACGGGAGCGCGATTCGGAGCGCAGTTGGGAGCACGGGTCGCGGGGCGAGATGTGCTTCGAGTCGGCGCGGCCTTGGCTCGAGAGCGAACCGCAGTGGGAACGCTCGGCGTCACGACCTGAACGACGAGTCGCTCGAAACGTGGCATCACCCGCAGCGTGTCTGCTGCTCTCGGGTCGACATGCCAGGTTTCCGGTTCTTCCGCTGCGAACTCGATCAAGGCCAATTCGCTGTCACTCAAGTGCTGAGGCCGGGCCAGGAGCCAGGCGACAAGTTCCTTCGCGTCCACAACAGAAACCATGCCCTCGTCGGGGACCCGCTTGTCGCTGATCGACCTCGCACCAAGAATGGCCAGGACGGAAATGACCGGCACGGGGAACCCGACTTTTGCCGTCAGCCGTCGGCCCACATCTATCGTGTCGCTCTGCGCCTGCTTCAGGTGGCGGGTATTCGCGTTGTTGACTCGAAGCACGAAGTCGCCCACCCAAACGGATGCGCCGGCATGGTGCTTCGTGTTGATCGCGAACACTCCCCCGGGCCCGATCACGAGGTGGTCCACGTCCTTGGTGCCGGCACCGATCGGCACCGCGTGGCGCACGAACCACGTCGGGCCGAGCGCGGTAAGTAGGGCGCCTACCTCGATCTCACCGAGAGCTCCGGCGTACCAGGACCAGGCATCAGCACACAGCGTCACCCCGGCGGGGGATCTCAGTGAAGGATCGAGCGCCTCAGCGGCAGCCTGGACCTGTAGACATTTCGCCGCCACCGAGTAGCCAGCTCCGCGCGAGGACAACGCCTGGATGCCCGCAAAGTCAACGCGCCCGTCCAAATCGTCAGACATCGCCACCCGTACCCCCGTAGCCTGACGCTACCCGCACGCGACCGACATCCTCGTCCCCCACTATGGGGTTCGAGGCGACCGAACTCCGCGCACGTCGCCGAAACGACGGAACCCGAGACGCCGTCCGGTGCTCACGCAACGATGTCAGCGCCTCAGGTTCCATGCCCCGATGTCATGTCGGTTGCATACGCCTCTTGGTCGGTAACGCTATTCGATCACGCGTTCAACCTTTCCAACCAAGAACACGTAGGAGCAGATCCCGGCCGCCGTGATGAGTGTCATGTAGACGAACGCGGGGGCGAAATCGGTCTTAGAAACGAGCAAGCCGATCACGATGGGAGTCGCGATTGACGAGAGGTTACCGATGAAGTTGAACATGCCACCGGTCAGGCCCATCAGACGGGCTGGAGCCATTGCCGAGACCAGAGACCACGTAATCGACGCCAGGCCATTGCCGAAGAACGCCACCGACATGAACATGACGACGAGAGTGGTGTCGTCCGTGAAATTCGCTCCGATCATGGTCATTGAAAGGAGCAGACCAGCGATGATCGGTAGCTTGCGTGCCAGCCCGAGGTTGAATCCCCTCTTGACGAGGTTGTCGGAAAGAACCCCACCGAGAAGCACCCCTACGAGTGCGGCCAGGAACGGGAGCGAGACTAGGAATCCACTCTTGATGTAGTCCATGTGGCGGTAGTTCACAAGGTAGCTGGGGAACCAGGTCAGGAAGAACCACAAGGTTGACGTTAAGCAGAACTGGCCGAGGTAGATGCCCCACAGCTTGCGTCGGCGGAGAACAATAAACATGTCCGTCCAGGCAATCCGCTTTCTTGGGGCTTTGGTCGGCGTCGCATCCAAGTCGACGAGACCGCCGCCTTCTTTGATGTATGCGATTTCTTGGGCATTGGCCTTGGCCGACTCACGAGGGTTGCGGTAGACGATGTACCAGACCAGCGCCCAGACCACTCCCGCCGAACCAGTCAGAACGAAGATCCAGTGCCAGCTGAGCACGAACTGGAGCCACGTCAGCACGGGTGTCAGCAGAGCCAGACCGATGAACTGGCCCGAGGTATAGAACCCGATGGCGGTGGCGCGTTCCCGCTCAGGGAACCATCTCGTGACAACCTTGTTGTTGATCGGATAGGCGGGGGCCTCGAAGATACCAACGGCGAGCCGGAGCACAATGAGCGCCGCGAAGCTGCCGACGATACCCATGAAGATCGTTGCGGCTGACCAGAGTACCAAGCACGCCGGGTAGAGGAGACGCGGATGGACGCGATCAACGAGCCAGCCACCAGGGAGCTGAAGGGCGGCATAGGTCCAGCCGAACGCAGATAGAAGGAGTCCTTGCTGCGCCGTGTCCAGACCAAATTCTTTGGAGATGAGTGGTGCGGCTACGGAGAGATTGGCTCGGTCCATGTAGTTGATAACCACGGTAACGAACAGCATTATCGCGATCACATAGCGGACTTTGGTAGTACCCGCCAGTGCGCGGGGTCTTTCCGGGCGTGTTTGGGTCGTGGTCGACATGTGAGTCACCACTCCGCAAATGAACCGTCGGTGTGACGCCAAACTGGGTTGCGCCAGCGGGCACCTTCCTGGGCGCGCTCGAGGACATACTCTTCGTTGACCTCGATGCCTAGGCCGGGTCCGTTCGGGATGGCGACCATACCGTCGTTGTAGGCGAAGACGCCAGGATCGACCACATAGTCGAGCAGATCATTGGACTTGTTGTAATGAATACCCAGGCTTTGCTCTTGGATGAAGGCATTGTAGACATTGGCATCTACCTGGAGACAAGCGGCGAGGGCGATCGGTCCGAGTGGGCAATGCAGCGCGACGGCGACGTCGTAGGCTTCTGCCATTGCGGCGATCTTACGAACTTCGGTGATGCCACCGCAGTGCGACGGGTCGGGCTGGATGATGTCTACAGCCCCGCTGGCGATGATGTCTTTGAAGTCCCACCGGGAGAAGAGCCTTTCGCCTAGTGCAATAGGTGTGGGAGTGTTCCTCATGACGTCCAGGAGGCTGCTGACGTTCTCACTGAGGACAGGCTCCTCGATGAACATCAGCTTGTAGGGCTCGAGCTCCTTGATCAGCACCTTCGCCATCGGCTTGTGGACGCGACCATGAAAGTCGACACCAATGCCGACGTTCTTGCCGACAGCTTCACGCACCGCGGTAACGTTCGCGATGCACTTTTCCACTTTGTCCCAGGTATCGATGAACTGCAGCTCTTCGGTGCCGTTCATCTTTACCGCTGTGAAACCGCGGTCGACGGCGTCCTTGGCCGCCTTGGCCGTATCGGAGGGACGATCGCCGCCGATCCAGGAATACACGCGAATCTTGTCGCGGACCTTCCCACCGAGCAGTTCGTGTACCGGGACGCCGAGCGCTTTGCCTTTGATGTCCCACAGCGCCTGGTCGATTCCGGCGAGGGCGCTCATGTGGATTCCGCCTCCACGATAGAAGCCGGCACGGTAGAGCACAGTCCAGATGTCTTCGATATTGCGGGGGTCCTTGCCGATCACGTAGTCGGAGAGTTCTTCAACCGCTGCGGCCACAGTTGCCGCCCGCCCCTCGAGCACGGGTTCACCCCAACCGACGATGCCCTCGTCCGTCTCAATCTTCAGGAAGAGCCAGCGCGGTGGTACCGAGTAGGTGGTGAGTTTGGTGATTTTCATGCTGACTTCCTTGTCGAGGCGAGTGCCGATTTCCAGGCTGCAATCATGGCGATGGCACGCTGTCGGAGGTCCTCGATAGCGATGCCTGGTTTGTACAGTGACGAGCCGATTCCAAAACCGGTTGCGCCGGCTGCCATCCAGATTCCGATGTTGGTTGCTTCAATGCCGCCAACAGGAATTAAATGGATTTCTTTGGGAACGACTGCAGTCCAGGCTTTGAGCCCGTTGATCCCGACCTGTTCGGAGGGGAAGATCTTGACGTTCTTCGCGCCGGCGCCGATAGCAGCGAAGGCGTCGCTGGGCGTGGCTGCTCCGGGGAAACTCTGCATCCCTAGACGCACGGTTTCTGCAATCACAGCGGTGTTGGTATTGGGTGAGACGATGATCTGACCCCCGGCGTCGTGGCATTGACGGACCTGATCCACAGTGAGGACAGTTCCAGCACCCACTAGGCAATCCAGTGGAAGCAGCTCGCGCAGGGCAGTGATCGTTGCGAGAGGGTCGGGCGAGTTGAACGGCACCTCAAGGGACCGGAAGCCCGCGTCGTACAGGCACTGGCCGACCTCAGGGGCCTCCTCCGTCGTCAGACCCCGAAGAATCGCGATGAGACCTGGGTAATTCATGGGTGTTTCGATTGTGGATTTCACGCTCAGCCTTTCGAAATTGAAGGATGTTGCTGGAAGGGTTGGGAGGGCAGGATCCTGGTCTCGGAGAGGAGCCCGGCCGCAGTGGCGGCGTGCCACATCCCTGCCACAGCCGCAGTAGTCGTCTCGTGTGCCACCTGCAATCCGAACCTCTTGAGTGCTCGCCGATATCGGTCGTTGAGGTCGGGCTCACCGCACAGGAGGATCTCGCCGGAGAATTCGCCGAGCCAGGATGCTCGAATGCCGGCGATTTCGGTACCAATCAACAGGCCTGAGAGATAATCCTCAACCTGGGTCGGGTGCAACTTGCCAGTCATGACGAGCGTGCGAGCCAAGAAGGCCGTCATCAAGATTCCACCGTTCGGAGCCGCAGCGACCTCGAGGCCCCGGGCGAAAGCCTTCCAATCGGGCTTCTGCGATCGGACAGCTTGAAGGGACAAAGTGCTCTTAGTCGCGAGCAGTGAAAAGAACTCGCCGGTCATGTAAGTCGTGAAGGCGGTCACGGTCGTTCCCGAAACCCGCACCCACTTGGAATGGGTCCCCGGCAACAAAACGATCCGCTCGTCGCGCTGATGAGCGTTGAGCTGAGGGGCGCTCATCAATGCCCCAAGTACCTGTGTTTCTTCGCCGCGAATAACGTCAGGAAAATCTGAATCAACGATTAGCCCGGGAATGATGTGAACCATGACGTGTCGCTTCGTTGGAACGGGAGTCAGGATTCCCACGGTGGCAAGATCAGAAGGCAGCTTGCGATACGGGGTCTCGGCCCAGCCCTGATTGCTCCCGACCATGCCGCAGGCAATGACGGGAACGTCCGGCCAAAGCATGAGCCAATCGCCGCAGAGCGCCTCGAAGCAGTGTTCAAAAGCCTGCGCATGATCTGTTCCCGCCCGATTCGCATCTGACGTCACGGCCAGAACACCGGAACTTTGCCGGCGCTCGGACAACACAATTCCGAAATCTCCCAACAGATACGCTCTGAGCGAGCTGGTCCCCCAGTCCAGTGCTATCAATCGGGCTCGGCTTTGATTCGTCATCGACTCTTGGTTCCCTGCTGATTCGCTGAGGGGAATGTGCATCCCTGCCCGCACAACAAGACTGACGGGATCATCCCAATAATTCAAACGTCGTCTCATATACTGGGATCATGCGTATGCGAAATAGTCGCTCGGTCTGCGAGCAGCGGGAGCAAAGATGACCGACCCGGTGCAAACGTCCAACAACGTCGAATCCCGCCCGCCAGGAACGCAAACACTCTCCCGCGGTCTAGAAATAGTGCGCGCAGTGGCGACTGGCGCCACCGATTTGAAATCCGTGTGTCTGGCGACAGGCATAGGCCGAAGCACCGCTCACCGTCTCGTCCAACTCTTGGAACAGTTCGGGTATCTGCGCAGTACTCACGGCGCCGACTATTCTCTTGGGCCGACACTCATCGAACTCGGATTCCAGGCGCTGTACCAAAGCCCGGCATCCACCGTTGCCCGCCCCTTCTTGGAACTCCTGTCCAAGAAGTACCTCGATACCATTCACCTGGCCATCGAGGAAGAAGGACAGGTTCTCTATGTTGACAAGATCTCGGGCTCGCGCGGCGCGGAAATGCGCTCGCGCATTGGCTACCGGATGCCTCTGAGTCAAACAGGCATCGGGAAAGCGCTCCTCCTGGACGAACCGCACCGCTGGGAAGCCGTGTTCGACCAAGAGCACCACGGGCTCAATACTCCAAATGACGTTCGCAAGCTCTTCCTGACCCGCATGTCCAAGTACGCGAAACAAGGTTCAACACTCGACCTAGAAGAGAATGAACCAGGAATTCGCTGTGTTGCGGCACCTGTGCACAACGGAAGCGGTGCCGTCGTCGCAGCCATCAGCATCTCGGCCATCACCCCCTATATGCCAGCTGAGAGGATGAAGGCTCTTCAACCCGTGATGCAACAAACCGCTCTCGCGATATCAAGGAAGCTCGGCTACGCGGGACGAACCTTCCACGCTGATCCAGCGTGAGCTTCGCGTCCTGATCGTCGGATAGTCTCGGCCGCCATTCGCCCACGTCCCCACATTCCATGCACGACCCACCGGTGGTCGGAGTGGATGCCACACTAGGTGCGGCCGCAGCCTGGGCCACCACACCGCGTCCAGCCGTGCGTCGCCTGTTGCTCCAACGTCTTCCTGCTTGCGGTCATCGTCGTTAGTGAGGCCGATGTCGATGACTGCGCGCCACAGATTCCGCGACGAAACGCAGGTCAGCACACCATCACCTGACGACCTCTTCTCGGCCGCAACAGCCCAGTTCCTATTTCTGCCGCGATGACACACCTCGTCGTTGCATTTGACCTAAGGTCAGCTATGACCACCTCTCAGGGACCAAACGGCTTTCCGTTCAACCGCTCGATCGCGCCCGATTCTGAGCAGGTGGCCGTCACCCTCTGGCAGCTCACCTTCGTTCGGATCGCGGCGGCCAAGGCGAAGCTCGATGGAATATATGTGCAGGTCGTAGAAGACCGCTCCAGCCTTCGGCTTGACGATCGCTACTTGGGTACCTGGCGCACTGGCAGCCTGCACGTCGCTGCGATGCAAGCCGCGGTCGACGCGCTCATGACGGTGCAGGCAGTTCTTGAGCCCGTTATTGCCGGCACGGGGAAGCTGCCCATGTCCGGGCTGTATCCGGTGCTTCGAGCGGCCACTGAAAGCGCAGCTCTCGCGATCTATTTACTCGATCCAAATGATCGAGACGAACGCCTTCGCCGGAGCTATTTGACGGCGGTGGAAGACGCGAAATATCAGGACACGTTCGCGGCGTCGATGGGCAATCCGAACAGTTCGCTTCACGAACGTGCGAAAAGTGAGATTAAGGAGCTTATCGCCACGCGGCCTAGCCTCGGTGAGCCCCTAGCTTTTCGGTTCGCAAGGCTGAAATACAGCGACCTGGTAGAGAACGCGGATGCCATCATGGCGTCTGACCCGTCGACACCGACCGTGAGTCGCATGACGCTCATCGCATGGTGGCAACTGCTCTCCGGGTTGAGTCACGGAAAGCAATGGGCCTTCATCGTATCTATGGAACGCAGCGAAGCGATCGTGGACGAAGCGGATGAGTCGGCCCACGTACGCCAATCGTCCTCAGCTGCAGCCATAGCTATCGTCCTCCGACTCGGGGTTGAGACGCTAGAGGCAGCACTGCGCCTGTACGGGCACCGGTCCAAGTCGGCATGGGCTCAGCCGGAAGACGCATCCGAGCCGCCCTTTATGAGCTACACCGAACTGCACGGGCGGGCGAAGAGCGACCGTGAGGAACGGCTCTGCTCCCCAGAACGCCATAGCGCTGATTCACCGCATCGATGGTAAACCGCTATGAGTGGAAGAGTCGACTAAGAGTTGGAAGCGTCGATATCCGACGAAGGGTTGGTCTAGTGAAGCATCGTCCGTCGATATGCTGAGCGAGTGGCAACGCCCTCGGATAATCAAAACCTCCAATTGGTCACGCTCGTTGCGCCACTCCAAACCACCGAGTCGGGATCTGGAACCTTTCTAGGGTTGGCCTCCGATGGGAATCAGTATTGGATCAAAGCCCCAAATAACCCGCAGGGCGTACGCACGCTTGCTGCTGAGGTCGTCGTGCACGGGATTGGGGCCTTGATCGGCGCCCCAGTGTGCCGGACCGCCTTGGTGAACATCCCCATTTCGATGAATTCCCTGAATTGGTGGTTCACCCCGCAGCACAAACTGACCGGCGGCATCGGACACGGATCATTGAATGTCGATTCGGTAATCGTTTCAGACGAATGGACTACGTACTCGGCGCGTGACAACAACCGTGCCCGGCAAGCGCAAGTGTTTGCGCTCTGGGACCTTTGCATGGGCGGCGACCCTCAATGGCTCCATGACACATCGGATGACTACTCGATCTGGACCTTCGATCATGGATTCTGGTTGGGAGGCGATGGAGATTGGTCAAGCGAATCACTCAAAAGAGTTAGAACGAGTCCGTGGCAATACGATCTTGACCCCAGCGTCGCGTCCGCCGCAGCTCTCCGAGACGCAGCCACGGCCGTAGATGCACTGGATCGGGATGCGATCCGTAGCGTTACGCAGTCAGTGCCCATAGAATGGGGAATTCCCTCGTCGGACCTTTCCATCCTGGCGGACATGCTTTATTTACGTACCGATGGTGTCGCCAAACGTCTGGCGACGGCAGCTAAGAACTCAAGCTACGACTAGGAGGCGACCTGTGGAGTACCAGTATTGGGTGATTCGATATGTCCCAAATGTCGCGCGCGGCGAGTTCACCAACATAGGCGTTGTGTGCGGACGCGACGGCGGCGACTGGGCGGTGGAATTCGACAGGCACTCGGTAAAGAATCACGGGACGCTAAGCAATGATTTGAGTGAGTTAACTTCGTGGATTACATGGTTTAGGCGAACAGTCGAGTCTCCTGGCCGTTCGTCGCTATCCGCCAATGACATGGTCGTCGGCAGCGGTTGGATCGAGCACCTTCGGTCGCGGCAGGCAAACTCCGTGCAGTTCTCGTCGAGAGCACCGATTGACGTGTCGTCCGGGCGAGAAGGGGTTGCTCTCCTCTTTCCTCATCTGGTCGAGCGCGAAAGTTCTCGGCGCCAACGAACTGTGAATAGGCGTTCCCTAAGGGCCGAGGTTCGAGACACCATGGTTCACGAGATGGGTTTCAGACTTGGTCACGACTTGTTTGTTCAACCTCAAGCGATCATCGGGAAGCAACGTGGATCGTTCGATGTCGTCCGCACCCAGCGGTTAGTCGAGCGCGTCACTAACGTCTGGGCGTTCAATGTGGCGACTTTGGAGCCGCTGGAACGCGAGATTCAGTCCTGGAATTTCCTCGTCAGCCGTCTGCGCCAGGATGGTGCTTCCTTGCGCATCGCGGGCAATAGAGAACTCGCGCTAGCTCCAGACACTCCGGTCGAAGTCATCTACGACCCGCTGCGGTCTCAATCCGACCGCCAATGGCGCACAGACATATTTGAGGCCGCTATTGAGGCTTGGGAAATCAACCATGTGACTTTTAGAACACTTGACGAGTTTCTTAACTCGGCACGGGAAGACGATCTAGTTTCTGTCAACTGATATGTGCGGTTTTTTGTCAAGAGGGCGTGTTTGAGCGGCGCCCGTGATGATGGCCGTTCGGGTTGTGGTTGGTGGCTGCGGGGGTGCTTTTTCCCCGCTTCCGCCGGCCACGATCCGAGAGAGTTGAGTCTCGGGTGCTGCGGGGCTGGTCGCCGGGGCCGGAGCGTCGAGCGTGTCTTATCGACGCATGGTCAGACTGATATGCGCGGGTTGGTTACCGCAGGGCGAAGTGTTCGGCGGGAGTGGTGCCGCAGGTCTAGGGTCGGGCGTCGCACGACCTGAATGTCGTGCTGCTCATAGTTGAAAAGCGGGTCACTCCACATGCTTGCCGGTCGCTCCGGCCGGGGCGATCAGCCGGTCTTGAGGGGCTTATCCGTCCATGACGGCGAGGGACCAGCACCAGCCGGCGAGTTCTCGAGCGATGGCGACGTTCGCGATCACGGGCCGCTTCTTCCTCATCGTGAATGACGCCCATTGGCGATATAACCGTTCGTTGCCGGCCTGGCCGCGGAGGCGCGCCTCGACAGGCGCTCTGTCCCACCTGGCCTGCATCACGGACTGTTTTCCTGGGCGGTAATCGCGGCGATGCTGCCATGCTGCCTCGACGAGCAGCCTTCGGGCGTGGGAGTTGCCGGTCTTGGTGATCCCGCCCAACTGACGGGACTGGCCCGAGGAATACTCGGCCGGCACCAACCCGAGGAAGGATCCGATGGTGTTGCCGGTGAAGCGGTGCCAGTCGGTGATTTCAACAGCCAACGCGAAACCCGTCAACGGGCCGATGCCACGCAAACAACCAAGCCGGTTCACCAATGGTGTGAACTGTGAGTCCGCAGCCATCGCGTTGATGGCCTTGTCGAGACGGTCTCGCCTGGCGGAGGTCTGGATCACGGCTTCATAGTTCGCGTCGAACGCGGTCGTGAACGCGAGGTCACCGCCGCGGTGGGATCTCAGCCAAGCATCGTGTTTCTGCGTCCACGCTGCGCCGTCGGCATAGACGAATCCGTGTCGCAGGAGCAGTTTCGACAGCCGGTGCCGGGCGCCCATCAGGTCCTGTCGGGTGTCTTCTCGGGAGCGCACGAGATCACGAGCGGTTTCTTCCTCGACCGAGGGAACCCGCACCGCGGTGATCTCGTCCATCCGCAGCAGCCGAGCCAGGTGCTCGGCGTCACGCGCATCCGTTTTCACCCGGTCACCCGTTGGACGTTGCAGCTTCGACGGCGCTGCGACCACGCACGTCACTCCCGCTTCAGAGAGCTGCCGGAACAAACCGAAACCGGTCGGGCCGGCCTCATACGTCGCCGTCTGCGGGCCCGGCAACGACCGAACCCACGCCACGACTTCGAGCAGATCGCCGCCGAAGCGACGCCGCAAAACCTCACCTGTCTCCTCGTCGATTGCGAAAGCTACGACACTGCGGGCATGGACATCCAAGCCAATGAAATTACGAGAGATACTCACTGGGGCCTCCAAAGTTCAACTGTGGATAGGCCAACCCTCCAAGGCTGGTAACCCACGTCTACTTGAACGGAGGCCCCAGCCTCAAGAGCTGAACACACTCATATCGTCTAGATACCCATGCAATTGTCGGTGTCCACTATGCCGCTCGCTCTTCGCTGTAGCGCGGGGCCATGGACTCCATCTGCTCCATCACGAGCTTGATGGCCACGGGCTGGCGGTCCGGTGGATAGCCGTATTTTACGAGCAGACGCTTGATCGAGGAACGCAACTTCGCGCGAACGTCGTCGCGCACAGTCCAGTCGGTACGCACGTCGCGTCGCATCACCGCAACGAGCTCGCGGGCGATCTCGGCCAGCACCCCCTCGCCCTGAACTTCGACGGCCGACTCGTTCTGCGCCACGGCGTCGTAGAACGCGAGCTCGTCGTGGTTCAGCGGCGGCGCGAAGCCGGCGCCGCGGTTGGCCTCGGCGGCGACCTCACGTGCCAGGGCGACGAGTTCCGCGATTACCTCGGCCGAGGTGAGCTGCTGGTTCGTGTACTTGTTCATCAGCTCGGAGATTCGGTCTGAGAAGGCGCGCTGGCGCACCAGGTTGTTGCGCGTCGTGCGCACCGCCTCATCGGTCAGCAGCTTGCGCAGCGCCTCGATCGCAAGCTGCGGGTTACGCGCCTGCTGCGTCTTGGCCATGAACCCCGGGCTGAGATCGTAAAGCGACGGCTTCGGCATCCCGGCCGCCTCGTAGATGTCGAGCACCCCGCCCGCTGACGTCGCGGAAGCGATCAGCTCGCCGAGCAGGCGTTGCACATCCTCGGGCACCGGCTCCCCCCGGGCCTGACGGTCGGAGGCGTCGAACTTGGCCATCCACACCCGGGCCTCTTCGTACAGCTGGATCTCCGGCCGACGCTCCTCGAGCTCCTGCGACCCGGCACCCGAGCACAGCGCCCAGGCCCGGGACAGCTGGCCCGAGTAGCGCCGATACGCGGCCGCCAGGGTCTCCTCGCCCTCGGCCACCTGGCTGCCCGGCGTCGCCGGATCCCTCAGGAAGTTGACCGAACCGGTCACCGCGTTCAGGTAGCGCTTCGGCCCGCCCTTGGCGAGCTCCGCCTTCCAGTCGTACCCGGCGAGCATCGCGCGCAGTATGTCGACCAGCGACAGGGTCAGCACGATGGCGTCATCGACGTCGCGCCCGATGGGCTTGCTCTCCTGGTCGGTCTTCGTGTACTCGCCGAGCGCCTTGGCCAGGTTGTCGGCGAGCGGCGCATACGCCACGAGCAGACCGTCCTCCTTGCCGCGGAACGGGCGGTTCACCCGCGCGAGCGTCTGCATGAGCAGAGCGCCCTTGAGCGGCCGGTCCAAGTAGAGCGTGTGCAGCGGCGGCGAGTCGTAGCCGGTGAGCATCATGTCTTTCACGATCACCAGCTGCAGTTCGTCGTCGACGTCCTTGAGTCGGGCTTTGACCACGGCGTTGGCCGAGGTGCGGCGCACGTGGTCGATCACCGGCGGCTTGTCCGACGCGGTGCCCGAATAGACGACCTTGATGACGCCCTTGTCGAGGTCGTCGGAGTGCCAGTCCGGGCGCAGCGCCACGATCGCCGAGTATAGGTTCGCGCAGATCTCGCGCGTGCCGCCCACGATCATTGCTTTGCCGGGCGCCTCGATGAACTTGTTCATCTGACCGCGCCGGTTCTCCCAGTGCTCCACGATGTCCTCGGCGAGTGCGGCGATGCGGTCCGGGGCGCCGTACACGGCGTTGACCACGGCGACGGAGGCCTCGATCCGCGCCCGTTCGGTGTCGTCCAGCCCCACGGTGGCTTCGTCCGCGGCCTCGTCGAGGATCTCTTCCGTGACATCCGTTGCCAGGTTCACCTTGATCAGGCGCGGCTCGAAGTAGACCGGCACCGTGGCACCGTCGTCGACGGCGCGGGACAGGTCGTAGATGTCGATGTACTCGCCGAACACGTCGCGGGTGTTGCGGTCGTCGAAGGAGATAGGCGTGCCGGTGAATGCGATCAGGGTGGCGTGCGGCAGGGCGTCGCGCAGGTGGCGGGCGTAGCCGTCGAGGTCGTCGTAGTGGCTGCGGTGCGCTTCGTCGACGACCACGATGATGTTGCGCCGGTCGGAGAGCAGCGGATGCTCCGCGCCGGCCTGCTTCTCGGCCTCGCTGCGCCCGAACTTCTGCAGTGTGGTGAAGTAGATGCCGCCCGTGGCGCGGTTGCTGAGCTCGTCGCGCAGCTCGCTACGGCGCTTGATCTGCCGCGGCTTCTCCGGCAGCAGCAGGCTGGCCGCGAACGTCTCGTAGAGCTGCCCGTCGAGCTCGTTGCGGTCGGTGATCACCACGACCGTGGGGTTCTTCAGCTTCGGGTGCCGCGACACCAGGTTGGTGTAGAGCTCCATCTCCATCGACTTGCCCGAGCCCTGGGTGTGCCAGACCACACCGGCCTTGCCGTTGCTCTCCACCGCCTGCGCGGTGCTGCCGACGGCCTTGGTGACGGCGAAGTACTGGTGCGGTTTGGCGATCCGCTTGGCGAGGCCGTCGGCTCCCTCGTCGAACGCGGTGAAGGAGCGCATAAGCTGTAGGAACCGTTCCTGGTTGTACAGGCCGAGCAACGCGATCTCCATTCCGGTGGTCGCATTCCAGTCGTTCGTGTCACCGGGCTTCACCGGGGTGCCGTCGTCATCGACGTTCCACGGCGAGAAGTGGTTGAGTGGTGTGAACGGGGTGCCGTACTTGGCGAGGATCCCGTCGCTGGCGAGCGTGAAGACGCAGAACCGGAACGCCATCGGGAACTCCCGCAGGTACGTCTGCAGCTGGGCGTGCGCCGCGGCGACATCGGCCGTCTCGCTGCCGGCCTTCTTCAGCTCGATGACGCTCACGGGCATGCCGTTGCAGTAGAGCACCAAGTCGAAGCGCCGCTTGTAGTCGCCACGGACGAGCGTGACCTGATTCACCGCGAGCCAGTCGTTCTCCGACGGTTCGGCACTGACCAGACGGATGCTCGGATTCACCTCGGTGCCGTCGTCACCGATGTAGCTGAGGCGGAACCCCTCGATCAGGTAGTCGTGGATGCGCTGGTTCTCGGTGATCGCGTCCTGCGACTTGGGCGAGGCGATCTCGGCGAGCGCCTGCACCAGGTACTCCCCCGGAACGGTCGGGTTCAGCCGCCGCAGCGCGTCGAGCAGCCGCGGCCGGATGAGCAGCTCATCCCAGCTGTCCCGCTCCCCGCTGCCCGGCGCAATCTGCTCGCCCGCCATCGGCTGCCAGCCCAGCGGTTCGCTGAGCAGCTCGAGCGCCACCTGCTCCCACTCTGCTTCTGAAAATCCCGCCATCAGAGCACCCCCTCAAGTACTTTCTCTGCATCCCTCACCCGAAGCTTGCCAGACATGAACTGCGGGAGGAGCGCGTCGCGGGTTGCGGTGAGGGTGCGGCTCTCTCTGCGCGCTCTCCCCGCGAGACTGACGAGATTGGTGACTAGTTCGCTACGTTCGCGACTGATTAGGCGCGGATCGATAATCAACGTGTTTAGCGCGTCGTTCGGTTTAACACGCTGATGGCTCCCTGAAGTCCCAGAAACCTTTGCGTCAAGCGCGATTGAAAATTCAGGCTGCGAAATAGCAGCCCAGAGCGCAGCCGTATTCGAATTCACTGGTTCCAAGACCAGGAACTCAGTGGAGGCCAAGGCAGGCCGGTCGCCGACTGACTCAACATTCCACGCCCGTGGGAAACGTGGGTTCAACTTTGAGAGCAATACGACCGGTCGATCGAGTCGGAATTTGGCGCTCTTGATGTCACTGGCTGAATCCGGCGCCGGCATGGCTCCGCCGTCGAAGGCGGGCAAACTGAAATGGTCAACTGTTTGATCGTCAAGTGAGTCGGGACTGCTGTCGGTTTGATTGACTCCTGATTTGTGAGGATCAGTTCTCAGGCCGCCTGCCGTTCGTCTCTGGGTTCAGAACCAGATCAAGTGGTAACTTCGGCCTCACCTTGCCGCACGAGCGCAACGACGTACTCCCCGATACAGTCAAACTCGTGCAAGCCTCCGCAGGAGTTTCGAGTATTCAGCAATGAAATAATCAGGCTCACGGTCACGCGAATAGAAGTTCTCGGAGTCAATTCCGTTTTCGTCATTCAATTTCAGATCATCGCGTATTCGTTTCAACTGGCCTCGCGGCACGTCTCGCCCATCGCCCGTGCTGACAAAATGGGTTGCCAGAAGTTCCATCTTCCTTGATCTAAATAGGCCACGCCGTCGAACTTCCACCGCCCTAGAGATTTCCAGTTTCTCCCCCCGCACTTGTCGAATTTCACATCCATAGCCTCTGAGGATCCGCTGCAGGGTGCGCCACGTTACGGTGCGCTCGTCCCTCCTGATGGGGCGACTATTCTTCTGAATCCACTCGCTGATTGCATAGGTTTCACGTTCGGCTTTCTGGTCATACTCAAGGCCCGAGGGTAGGAGATCGTGAGCTGCCACCTGCACCATCCAACGAAATAAGTCGTCCTGATTCGATTCCAGGACCACACCGTTTCGGTCGAGAATGACGAGCATGGCGACCAACGCCGTGCGCTTGTTTCCGTTATGAAACGGATGATTCTGCACCAGGGAGTGAAGCAAGGCCGCCGCAGTTGCAGACAGGGAAGTGTACTTACGCTCGCCACCGTAGCCTGCGTTCTGGCGTTCAACAGCACTCTCCAGAAGGTCCTCGTATCGGATACCCGGGGGATAGATGGGATCGTCAGTGAGAAGAAAATCCTGCTCCAGCTCCGCGTGAATGTCTCGGACCTCGTGGGATTCGAGACACAACACCGCTCGACGGGTGCCAACAGAGGCCCATTCGAATGGAGGAGCAGCCGGGAGAGCTTCTTGGGTCTCGTTCGTCGATGACGCAGTTGCGCGCAGGTCTTGTATGTGCTCGAGGCGCTTGATGGCCCCCTTTGGGATGTTGCGGGCCTGCTCGTGAAGCGTGTATCCAGTCTCCAGGAGGAGCGCTGAAATCTCCGACCTTGACATGGCCAGCTCGTACTCCCAGTAAGAAACTCGTCGACGACGGGAACCAGCAATTCCGACGGCGACTTCGGCCCGCTTGGAATCCTCAGGTCGGAGACGTGTCGAGGACTCATCAACGTAGTTGATCCCCTCACCCCATAAGGCGACAAGGACCTGTTCAACATCGAGGCCGCTTTCTTCCACAAGACTCGCTACGGACCAGTTTTTTCTTGCCACTTCTCCCCCACTTTTTGGTATTAGGTGACTTGCACGGCGAAAGTCGACATGCCCCCCGAAATTCCCGAGCGCGTTAACGTACTGCGGGCCAACGCTAAATATCGTCCAAGCTAGGCCGCTCGCTCTTCGCTGTACCGCGGTGCCATGGACTCCATCTGCTCCATCACGAGCTTGATGGCGACGGGTTGACGGTCTGGCGGATACCCGTACTTCACTAGCAAACGTTTAATCGACGAACGCAGCTTCGCGCGGACGTCGTCGCGTACGGTCCAGTCGGTACGCACGTCACGGCGCATCACGGCAACCAGCTCCCGGGCGATCTCCGCCAACACCCCCTCGCCGTGCACTGCGACGGCCGACTCGTTCTGCGCGACGGCGTCGTAGAACGCGAGCTCGTCGTGGCTCAGCGGAGGAGCGAATTCGGCCCCGCGGTTCGCCTCTGCTGCGACCTCACGGGCCAGGGCAACGAGCTCGGCGATGATTTCCGCGGATGTCAGCTGCTGGTTCGTGTACTTGCTCATCAGTTCGGAGATCCGGTCCGAGAAGGCGCGCTGGCGCACGAGGTTATGGCGTGTGGAGCGCGCGGACTCCTCAGTGAGCAGCTTCCGTAGCGCCTCGATTGCGAGCTGCGGGTTGCGGGCCTGCTGCGTCTTAGCGATAAACGCAGGGCTAAGGTCGTCGAGGGTCGGCTTTGGCATGCCTGCGGCCTCGTAAATGTCGAGAACACCGCCCGATGACGTGGCGGATGCGATCAGCTCACCGAGCAGACGCTGAACATCCTCGGGCACAGGCTCTCCCCTGGCCTGTCGGTCGGCGGCGTCGAACTTGGCCATCCATACCCGGACCTCTTCGTAGAGTTGGATTTCAGGCCGACGTTCCTCGAGCTCTTGCGATCCGGAACCCGAGCAAAGCGCCCACGCCCGTGAGAGCTGCCCCGAATAGCGCCTATACGCGGCCGCAAGATTCTCAACACCCTCCTCGACCTGGTTGCCCGGCGTCGCCGGATCACGCAGGTAGTTTACCGACCCGGTCACTGCGTGCAGGTAGCGCTTGGGGCCAGCCTTAGCGAGATCGGCATTCCAGTCGTACCCGGTCAGCATCTCCCGCAGCGTGTCGACGAGGGACACCGTGAGCACGATGGCATCGTCGATATCGCGCCCGATGGGCTTCCGGTCCTGATCGGTCTTCGTGTACTCGCCCAGGGCCTTGGCCAGGTTGTCGGCCAGCGGCGCATAGGCGACGAGCAGCCCATCTTCCTTGCCGCGGAACGTGCGGTTCACCCGGGCGAGAGTCTGCATCAGCAGCGCGCCCTTCAGCGGCCGGTCCAGGTACAGCGTGTGCAACGGCGGTGAATCGTAGCCGGTGAGCATCATGTCTTTCACGATCACCAGCTGTAGCTCATCGTCGACGTCTTTGAGTCGTGCTTTGATAACGGCATTCGCTGAATCGCGGCGCACGTGGTCGATGACGGGCGGCTTGTCGGATGCCGTGCCCGAATAGATGACCTTGATGACGCCCTTGTCGAGGTCGTCGGCGTGCCAGTCGGGTCGAAGCGCCACGATCGCTGAGTACAGGTTCGCGCAGATCTCGCGCGTACCACCCACGATCATGGACTTGCCGGGCGACTCGATGAACTTGGTCATCTGCGCGCGCCGGTTCTCCCAGTGCGCCACGATGTCCTCGGCGAGGGCGGCGATTCGCTCCGGTGCGCCGTAGACGGCGTTTACAACAGCGACGGATGCTTCGATCCGCGCCCGTTCGGTGTCATCGAGTCCCACGGTGGCTTCATCTGCGGCTTTGTCGAGAATCTCGTCCGTGACGGCCGTTGCCAAGGTCACCTTGATCAGACGCGGCTCGAAATACACCGGCACGGTGGCGCCGTCATCGACGGCACGGGAGAGGTCATAGATGTCGATGTACTCACCGAAAACCTCGCGGGTATTGCGGTCGTCGAACGAGATGGGCGTGCCTGTGAAGGCGATGAGGGTGGCGTGCGGTAGGGCGTCGCGCAAGTGGCGAGCATATCCGTCTAGGTCGTCATAGTGGCTGCGGTGCGCCTCGTCGACGACCACGATGATGTTGCGTCGGTCCGAAAGCAGCGGATGCTCCGCACCAGCCTGCTTCTCAGCCTCGCTGCGGCCGAATTTCTGCAGCGTGGTGAAGTAGATGCCACCAGTCGTGCGGTTGCTGAGTTCGTCCCGCAGTTCACTGCGGCGCTTGATCTGCCGGGGCTTCTCCGGCAGCAACAGGCTTGCCGCAAACGTCTCGTATAGCTGCCCGTCGAGTTCGTTGCGGTCGGTGATTACCACGACTGTAGGGTTTCTGAGCATCGGATGCCGCGACACCAGGTTGGTGTAGAGCTCCATCTCCATCGACTTACCCGAGCCCTGTGTGTGCCACACCACGCCGGCCTTGCCGTTGCTCTCCACCGCCTGCACCGTGCTGCCCACGGCCTTCGTTACGGCGAAATACTGGTGAGGTTTGGCGATGCGCTTGGCCAGGCCATCAGCCCCCTCATCAAAAGCGGTGAAGGAACGCAACAGCTGCAGGAACCGCTCCTGGTTATACAAGCCCAGCAGCGCTATCTCCATGCCGGTGGTCGCGTCCCAGTCGTTCGTGTCACCCGGCTTCACCGGGATGCCGTCGTCGTCGACGTTCCACGGCGAGAAGTGGTTGAGCGGTGTGAATGGCGTGCCGTACTTGGCGAGAATCCCGTCGCTGGCAAGCGTGAACACGCAGAACCGGTAGGCCATCGGGAACTCGCGCAGGTAGGTTTGCAGCTGGGCGTGCGCCGCGGCGACATCGGCAGTTTCGCTGCCGGCTTTCTTGAGCTCCACGATGCTCATCGGCATGCCGTTGCAGTACATCACGAGATCGAAGCGCCGTTTGAAGTCGCCGTGGATGAGCGTGACCTGGTTCACCGCGAGCCAGTCGTTCTCCGACGGTTCGGCACTGACCAGACGGATGCTCGGACTCACCTCCATGCCATCGTCACCGATGTAGCTCAGTCGGAACCCGTCGATCAGGTATTCATGGATGCGCTGGTTCTCAGTGATTGCGTCCTGCGACTTGGGCGAGGCGATCTCGGCGAGCGCCTGCAGCAGGTACTCCCCCGGAACTGCCGGATTCAGCCGGCGGAGCGCGTCCAACAGTCTCGGGCGGATGAGCAACTCATCCCAGCTGTCCCGCTCCCCGCTACCCGGCGCGATCTGCTCACCCACCGTCGGTTGCCAACCCAGCGGTTCGCTGAGCAGCTCGAGAGCCACCTGCTCCCACTCCGCCTCCGAAAACCCCGCCATCAGAGCACCCCCTCAAGTACTTTCTCTGCATCCCTCACCCGAAGCTTGCCAGACATGAACTGCGGGAGGAGTGCGTCGCGGGTTGCGACGAGCACACTGTTCTGAATCACAGCGGCAGTCACCGAGTCTAAGAGCGGTGTCACGACCGCCTCGATGCGAGACGCTCCTGCTGCGTCCAAGTCTGGAAGATGCAAGTGATCGAAAGTCTTCATCGTGATGGTGTCGAAGACCGATCCGTGCGCAAATGCTTTCGCGCGTGCGGTCGCACGAAGGATCGAGAAATAGAGAACTCCCGCGGGGAGCCTTCCCGGCGCAAACCCGTAGCATGACTGGTTGAAGGAAGAAGGTTTGGCTAGCCTGGCAACTGCTCCGACCGTCCCACGCGCCGTGAGGATCACACTACCCGCAGGGAGGGGCTTCGCTTTGGTGGTCGTAATCGCACTGTCTGAGATCCTTTCGTCAGTATCGATGATCACTCCGCAGCTCGCCCCCGTGACATCTTTGGCGGACGCCCAGAAATGTGAACCCTCCCAGAATTCAAGGTTGGCTCTCGCCGGAGTACCCCCAAGGATTGGGTTCAATACCTGGCCCATTGCGCGCACGGGGACACCGGCCACTGCCTGGTCGTATAGGGCGCCCGCGAGGCTGAAGGCCGCGTCTCCAACGCTTGAATTAGAAGTGACCTTGTCGTCGATCGCTCCAAGGACATCGGCGATTGCTCGCTGCGCATGAAGTGTGGGGAATGGTACCGTGAGCTTCCCCAGCTCGGTTAGGCGAATACCTGCTGCTGCCACCTGCTCCACAATCGTTTCCATTTGCCGACGGCCAGATGGAGAGTTGAAGTAATAGAAATAGAAGCGCGCATCGGCAATCGAGGGGTCCAATCGAGCACGAATGATGGAGCTCTCCCACGTAGTCGGTTCGTGGACCTGCTCAACGATGCTGCACTTTCCCGCACCTTCGAGCGTCAGGGAACGGCGCGCAAACATGAGGTCATGGCGCTTGAGCAAGCTCCGTTGCGCATTGAATCCTGTGAGATTCACACGCGCCATCTCAACGTTTGGAATTCGGGGGAATCTGAAAAGCTCGCCCATGTTGAGCATTTTGATGCCTGAACCGCGACTTGCGGCCGCAACCGTGACACCGCTGCGCAGGGGGTAATCCAAGAGCTCGTTGAAGACGATTTCCTTCGTCATGAAACGCGCCCCAACTGTTCGCGCACGACAACACCCAACCGCTCCGACTCGTCGAATTGCGCGAAGAGCTCGGCACTGAGCCGCGCAATTTTCTCTTTGATCGGCTCCCCGTCGCCCTCAACCTCCGCAGCACCGACGTATCGGCCAGGAGTGAGCGCATAGTCCGCATCTTTGATCTCGGCTAAAGACGCGGAGTACGCGAAGCCCGGCTGGTCTTCGTACGCGAGCGAAATCTCCGTTTCCGATGTCGTGCCGCGCCACGAGTGGAAGGTGCCAGCAATTCTCGCGATGTCCGCGCTCGAAAGTGCACGCTCTGCCCTGTCGACCATGTCACCCAGGTTGCGCGCATCGATGAAGAGCACTTGACCAGTGCGGTCGATGCTGCCGTGCTTTCCGGCCGCCTTGTCCTTGGCGAAGAACCAGGTGCAGACCGGGATTTGCGTGCTGCGGAACAGCTGAGTGGGCAGCGCTATCATGCAGGAGACGAGGTCTGCCTCGACTAGCTGAGAGCGTATGTCACCCTCGCCCCCGGAGTTCGACGTCATCGATCCATTCGCCATTACGACGCCGGCGCTACCGCCGGAGGCGAGCTTCGAGATGATGTGCTGAATCCAGGCGTAGTTCGCGTTTCCGGCCGGGGGGACGCCGTACTTCCAGCGCGGGTCGCTCTCGCTCCGCGCCCAGTCCTTGATGTTGAAGGGCGGGTTGGCGAGGATGAAATCGGCCTGAAGCTCGGGGTGCTGGTCGCGGGCAAAGGTATCGCCCCAACGGCTGGCGAGGTTACCGTTCAAACCGTGGATGGCGAGGTTCATCTTGGCCATCCGCCAAGTGCGCTCATTCAGCTCCTGCCCGTAGACGGAGATGTTGGAGCCCTCTTTGTTGTGCGACTCGAGGAACTTCTCGGTCTGCACGAACATGCCGCCCGATCCGCAACACGGGTCGTACACTCGACCGTGGGTGGGTTCGAGCACCTCGACGAGCACTCGGACCACGCCGGCAGGCGTGTAGAACTCACCACCGCGCTTGCCCTCGGCGTGTGCAAACTTCTCTAGGAAGTATTCATATACCTCGCCGAGGATGTCACGGGCCTTGGAGGCACCGTGGCCAGTGAAGCGAGCGGAGTTGAGCAGGTCGAGAAGTTCACCGAGCCGCCGTTGGTCGACGTTGTCACGGTTGTAAATGCGCGGGAGCGACCCGGCGAGAGTGGGATTGTCGGAGGAAATCAGGTCCATCGCCTCGTCGATGAGTAGTCCGATCAACTTCGGTGTCTCTCCTGGGATGGCTGGCAGGCCCTTCGCGTTCTCGGCGAGGTAGCTCCATCGGGCGCGGGCGCCGACCCAGAACACGCCCCGACCGGTGTACTCATCGACATCGTCGATTAGTTGGCCGATCTGGTCGTCGTTTTGGCCATCGGCCTCCAGCTCGGAGCGGATCTGCTCGCGGCGCTCATCGAAAGCGTCGGAGACGTACTTAAGAAAGACGAGGCCAAGGATGACGTCCTTGTACTGCGAGGCATCCATGGAGCCGCGAAGTTTGTCTGCGGCTTTCCACAGGGTGTCCTTGAGCTCTTTCATTGTCGACGGCAGCGCGGTGACTTTGACCTTCGGTGGCACTAGGGGGTTCCTTCCGGTGGAGCGAATGATGATGAGTTCTGTAGGCCAGCGGCCTGAGAAAGGGTGAGGGTGCCGGCGGTGACACCGGCCATTAGCAGGCCGGCGAGTTCGTCGAGCTGCGCGAGGCGTCGCCGTGCGTGTTCCTGCTCCAACCGTAGCGAGGCAAGGATGCGGGCGAGGGCAGCGCCCTGCGCGTCTGGTATCTGGCGTAGCGGCCACCGTCGCCAGCGCCTGTCTCCTGCGGCAAGCGCTGCGATGTCGGCGGCGAGTACCGCGCTGAGTAGCCCGTTCGGGTTGCCGGGGTTGATGCGCAGGATCCGGGCGGGGAAGAGAACAGCGGAGGTGCCGTTCTCGTCCACGATGGCGGCGGGGGTCGGGGCCGTGCAGAAGATCACGTCGCCTGGTTCCGTCACACGGCCGGCGGGATAGTCGGTGGCGAAAAGCAATGGGTCGATCCGACGGTCCCCAACGGCAGCCTCGCCACGGACTTCTGCCAGACCGATCACACGGATGCCCGTTGAGCGAGTGCCTGTGGCCGGAGCGCCGGCGTCGCCTCGAGGCGTCTCGTTGAGATCAGCGCCATCGATGCGGTTGCCCGGGAAGTAGCGGAGATGCCGCCCTGCGAGTAGTTGCTCGACTGATGCAGTCGTTGGCTGCGCTACGGAGCTGGCGGCGTTGTCGGCGCTGATTGGTGGGAGCGTGATCGCGAGGCCGACGGAGCGGACGGGCGTATCCGAGGCGGTCGTCGCCTCTCCGACCGGCGGCACTTCAGATGCCGGGTCGTTAAGAGCACGAAGGAGCTCGTCGACGCGCACGGCCAGTTCTGTACCCCGCGTGCTGCTCGCCGCGCATGCAGCAATGTGCGCGCCGGCAACAAGGGAGTCGCGGCTCGCGAGCAGGGTGCGGGTGAGCACGAGGCGGGCGAAGCGGAACGCGTGGGCGCGCACGGTGACACGGTCGCCGAGGGATGCGACGAGGTCGCTGACCAGGTCCTCGATGGCTGTTGGATTGAGTCGTTGGGCTGAGAGGTCGGCGACCATGGTCCAGCGATCGGCCAGTGGGACGCGGGCGTGGGCGGCACCCAGTACCCAGAGGGTCTGCACCTGCTGCGGTTTGTAAGTGAGGAGCCCAGCGGGGAGCCGCACGATGGCCCGCACGCGTCCGGAGCGCAGCAGGGACGACCGCACGGCGTCGGTGTCACGGGCGAGGCCGGAGTCGCTCAGCACGGCGCTCGGCGCCAGGATCACGGCGAGCTGGTCATCGTCCATCTGCAGCACGATCTGTTCGACCGCGGAGAGCATGTCGGTTGCACTCATGCGGGGCTCGTTCGCCGAGGGCAGCTGGGCGACATGCACGGCGCGGCCGGTCACGGAGAAGGCTCCCGACGGTTGAATCTCAAGCCCGTCCCGGGCGATGCGGTGCACGAGCAGGCGTCGGCGCACCAGCCGCGCGGTGTCGCTGTCGTCGTTCGCAGTGAGAACGGTCACGTCGCCAGAGGCGGATTCAGTGCGGGCGATGGCAAGGAGCACGTCGCTTGCGCCGCCGGTCGCGTCGACAAACGCTGGCTCGCTGGGCTGGGTTGCGGCGAGGGCGAGGGCGGTGCGAGCAATCAGGTCTAGGCCCAGGTCGTTCAGGGTCGTATCGCTAGCGCCCTGGGGCTCGCGTTTGAACCGATCCGCGAGGAGCCGCTCGAATGCTTCGGCCTCGCCATATGCAGCCTCGACTAGCGCGTCGACATAGCCGACGAGGCCAGCGCATTCCGCGCCGATCGCCTCGATCTCACGGTAGAACGCGTCATCGTCGGGGTCGTGTTCATCGGCGGCATCGACGAGGTCTGAACCCGTCAGCACACCCAGAGACCGACCGATCACACTGCGGAGGGCGAGGAGTGCCGTTACCTTGCGGAAGGTATCGGCCTGGGTGTGAGTCTGACCGTCCAGGACCGCGTGCGCAGCGGCATCCGCTGACGCCTGGGGATTGTTGCCGTGGCCGGTATCGTGCAGCCAGGTCCCGACCGCGTGGGCGTCGAACAACTCGCGACCATTTCGCACGGCAGCAGGGGCCGGGAATGGCGTGTCCGTCAGCGCGGACCGGCTGCGCCAGACCGAGACGACGGGGCGCTGCACGCGGGCGAGCGCTGCGATGTCGGACATCGACACCATAAGTGCCGGTTCGGCGATGCTCATGTGCGATTCCCCCTTCATCGTCCGTTGTTGGCGTGAGTTCAGGCTAGGCCACAATTCGTACTGAAGAGTCGGATTAGTGATAACCCCCTTTATCACACTCTCGTTCCATAGCGTCCGATACCCGGCTCTACCTTGGCTTTGCGCCCGATTCACCCGAAGGATTCGGCGTAGGCAGGCGCCGGGCGAGCACCAGGGGGAACAACCGCTCGGCGCCTGCAACCCACTCCCCACCTTGAGACGCCAGCCGAACAACGACCAATTACTCGCAGCACTACCCCCACCATGACACCGACACGAGGGCCCAACATGCACATAGACGATGAACACGCGACACCGGAATCGACAATGGCCAGTGGCGACCCAGTAACGGGCGCCCCGCGTGAGGAACATCCGGCACTCACGTCGGCATCGGCCTTCACCAAACGAGAGCTCCGTCTCGGGGCCGCCGGCATTGGGCTCGGACTATTTGTCGGCGTTCTCGGCACCGTCGGCATCGGGTTGCTCGCCAGCAATATCAGCACGCTCGCGGCGACCACGCCGATGACGGATGCCGCCACGGCCTGCCACGTCACGGGGAACGCGTCGATCACCGTCGGCGACAAAGGACAGAGCATCTCGATGAAGAGCACCGGCGCCAAGTCCACAGGTGCCAAGATGACCGACCTCTCCTGCATATTCACCCAGCTCGAAGCCCCCGACAGCATGATCAGCCGCATCGATAGCACCCGCGCTCTCGACGGCCGCCAGACCGCGAGCTGGAAGGACTACTCCGCGTCGTGGGGATATCACCCGGACAACGGCCTCGACATCGTGATCGAGGTCGTCGCGAAGTAGCAGCCTCGCATTCCTATCCCTGTCCAACTCAGTCCCACTCACATTTGTCAGCAGCACACACACCGAACCGGAGAACACACCATGACCAACAACGTCCCCCAGACCAACCCAGCTGGCGTTCCCGCCGGACAGAAGGAACAGACAGTCAATACCTACGCCGCGCCGACAACCCAAGGCACGCCCGGCGGTTACACGCCGGCACCCACCCCCGGAAAATCCTTCGTCGTCACCTGGCTCTTCGCCTGGCTGCTCGGCGGGCTCGGCATCGACCGCTTCTACCTCGGCAAGATCGGCACCGGCCTACTCAAACTGGTTACCTTCGGCGGCTTCGGCGTCTGGTGGCTCGTGGACCTGATCCTTGTGCTCGCGGGAGCTCAGCGCGACAAGCAGGGCCACTCGCTAGTCGGCTACCGGGAACACCGAAAGATCGCCCTGATCATCACGGCCGCCGGCATCCTGCTCTCGATCATCACCTCGACTGTCAACGCGGCCAACGCGGGCAAGTCTGCGACAACGGTGTCCGTCAGCGCCCCCAGCGCGGCACCGACCGCCAGTGCTGCACCGACGCCCCTCGCGACTGCAACACCGACGCCGGTTGCAACCGTGCCACCCGCACCGGTGGAGGCGACTGCGCCGGTCCAGGAGACGACCGTACCTGCGCCTGCCGTACCGGTTGCGGCTGCTCCGGCTCCTGCGGTGCCCGCCGCGTACAAGTCCGCGTTGGCCAAGGCCACGAGCTACTCGAAGACGATGCATATGAGTAAGGCGGGAATCTACGATCAGCTCACATCGGAGTTTGGCGAGCAATTCCCGCCGGAGGCGGCTCAATACGCGGTGGATAATGTCCAGGCCGACTGGAACGCGAACGCTCTCGCCAAGGCGAAGTCGTACCAGGATCAAATGTCCATGTCGCCCGAGGCGATTCGTGATCAGCTCTCCAGCGCTTACGGCGAAAAGTTCACAGCTGATGAAGCTGACTACGCTGTCCAGCATTTGAACGGCTAGGCGGTCGATCAACGCGAGGACGACGCTCGCTCTCGGGGGCCTCGCGTCCCGGGTCCAGACAAATTCCACTACCAGATCCCTCGCAGCGTCAGGCCGCTGCTTCATCTATTGCGGTTCTGCCCACTTCGTCCGAAGGATTGGAAGCCATCACGCCAGGCACCCCGACGAGCATTGCGTTCGTCGGGGTGTCCTGCTGTCCTGCCGAAGCAACTCGGCCGGCTATTCACCGGTCACCGTTGAATGGCATAGTCCCTGACTAGCGTGGGGCGTTAGTTGCGGCGGAGTAGGGCGACGAGGGCGGGGAAGGGAGCGAGGCTCTCGGCGAGGCGGTCGACGATCTTCGGGTCGGGCTTGCTCTGGAAAACGCGGTTGATGCGGGAGAGCTGGGTGTCGGTAAGGCTGATGGTGTCACCGGTGTTGGGGTTGCAGCCGAGGGCGATGCCGGTTCCGAAGAGCACGGCGGGGGTGCCGAGGGCGTGGGCGACGATGGTGAGGTAGAGGTTCAGTGGGGATCCGTTGATGGCGCCTTCGTCGTCGACGAAGAGGTCGATGTCTCCGTCGAGGCGGACGACGTCGAAGTAGTCGCAGGGGATGCTGCGCTGGAGGGCTTCGACGTTGTTGGGGTCGGGCTGGATGTGGACGTGCTGGATCTGCTCGTGGGTGATGCGCAGGGCCCGGAGCGGGGTCTTGGGTGTGGTGGTCATTGGTCTCTCCTTCTCGATCGACTGGTTTTTTTGCCTTCCGGCGAGAGAATCGATAGCGAGCGGGAGTGGTGGAGTGCCCAGAATTTGGGGCGAAATAAGGGAGCGTGCGACCGCGTCCGAAAATCTGGGCACGGAGCCACGGAGCGAGCTACGGTCGACAGCCGGAAAGGTCAAAAAAGCCTCACCAGCACAGTGCCGCGTAGCGGCTCCACCCAGCACTGGCATGAGGCCCTTCGTCCTGGGCATGAGCGCCTCCTTCCTCGAGCGATGCGAACGGATCATGCGATGGGTTGTGCGTTTCAGAGCAGATTGAGCGGGTCGGTTATGTAGACGACGTCGACGTGGAGGTGGTCGCAGCTGTCGTCGAGCCTCAGCTGAATCGACCGACGATTCGTCCGGATCGAGGAGTCTCCATCAACTGCTGGATGAGGCCGGGAGGGAACACCCCAAAGATGGGCTCAATTCGTGCTCCCACCCTCCTCAAACAGGAATGAGATGCACCTTCGAAGCTAGTGTGTCGAGAGGGGCACTAGCTCTCCACGCGACGAGCGCGGGACCGGGATGCAAGTTGGCGCACGATGAAAATGGGGGGGTCGAAACCTTGAACGACAGCGTTCGGGGTACCGAGATAGCTTTGGCGGTTCCGGTCAGGGGCTTTAACCCAAGGCCCGAGTCTGGTTGGCCGTGGTTCCTTACCGAATACGAAGTCAACTATGTCGAGCGATTCAATGTTCGACCTATGCGCGACCAACTATGGGCAGACGAAGCTGCTGCGGACGCAAGGCTGGATCTTGAGGCCGAGGGAGTGCGCTCCCACCCACGCGCCAAGCTCAAGGCGCCGCGTCAGCCGACGAGGTTGCGACGACATGTCAGGCATCCCTGGATCGTCATAACGATCGCAGCCCTGCTGGTAGGCGCAGCCGCGTATTACGGATATCGAAGCCAGCTCAACATGGAACTCGTTCACAAGCTGACCTCCGAGGTCAGCACGTGGGACGCTCATTGATATCGCCGGACGAAGGAGTTCGAACTTCGGTTCAGGAAGCTCCTCGATCAAAGGAGCCGAAAAAGCGATTAGGCCTGTCTGCGACCTGGGCGACCGTGATGATTCTGATACCGGGCCTCTTACTCGGAGGGAGCATCGGCTTCAACCAATACACGGCCTCACAGGTCGCGACCGCCCAGTCTGACGTTGACCAAGCGCAAGTAGCTGCCCACCAGCGCAGCGCCAAAGCCGCGGCCTCACTCCAGGCTCGTCAAGCCGCCAACGCAGCCGCCGCCACGGCATCAGCTGCACAGAAGTCGCAAGACGACGCGATGAAGGACCAGGGTTATTCCCCCGCATCCAAGGACTTGTACTTCCGATTCGCGCCCGACAAGAATTTCACCTGCGGCAGCGTTCCGTGCGCGGCGGTCTACATCTACACGTTTGCCGCTTGTGCCTCTGGCGTCTACATCGCCGCAAGCATCATGGACGGGTCGTCGTCAGTTGGGTTCACGAACAAGATAACTGGCGCGCTCTCCGCAGCCAGTGACGCAAGCGCGATGTTGGAAAACTATCTTGGCTACGGAACGTCATTCAAGATAACCGACGTGCACTGCATGGGCTGACTCAAAGTCGGGGAGCAGAGTGCGAGCAAGGACCTCGACAGCCAGCCCACAGCCTTGGCCGACTGACTATGGGGAAGGCTATACCGAAAGATCGCGATTGCCCGTCGGAACACGCTTTTGCGTCCGCAGCGCCATGCATAGCGTTCGTGCTTGTAGAGCAAGAGTACTGATGCTCCGCGGGCGGGAGTGAGGCCGCAATGCAGCGTCCACACGACATGGGTCTGAATGATCTTGCCGGAGTAGGACGGAGTGACCTCTTGACTCGATACCCGGCGTCATCCCAGGGCTCAGTCAGGTCGCCAATTCGGACCTCGGCACCGAGGAGGCGACGAGTGCGTTCCGTGCTTCAACAATGCAGCGGACGTCCTTAGTGTTTCCAAGGTTCGTCATTCGACGCTGGAGCTGCCTCTAGCGGAGTTGATCCACTTTCGGGATAGCGAAGCTGTAGGCCGGTTTGAGTTGCTGGGCCGATAGAGTCCGAATCATGACTTGGGATACTTTATCGATCGTCGGCCTCTATGTTGGCTCCGCCGTGTTGCCAGCCATTGGCCTGTGGGGCCTGTATCGCACTGCTGTTGGCGATACGAGAACATACGAGGTCGCTCCAACGTCAGCCAACGGAGAAGGGACAACCTTCGGACAAATGAATGTTCTTGTCGATTTTCTAAGCCGCGCGGCACTTGGCCGGCCACAAGCTGCGATCAGGGACTTTGTCTTCATCGGTTCAGGTCTGTTACTCGGGGCTGTAGCAAGTATCTGGTCCGTCGTACGGCCCTTTTGACTGCGGGCTCCGCCTACTTGACGGAGTAGAGATAATTTGGACACGGACCGAGGGTTGATTTCACGCTGAGGTCCAGCCCGGTGGTTGCGCAGCGGCGGAGCGGGGAGCGAAGCGGACCGCGCCGCCTTGCCTGCAGAAATCCGACGCGAATGAAATTCTCAGTAGAATCGCCCTGACCCGGAGTCGGTTGCCGCCGCATCTGGCTACGATCAGACCGTGGAACCTAACGTTGGGGCGGATTCTCTGCCAGAGCTGGGCGGTCTCGGAGAGATCGACGAATTGCGCTGGGTACAGCACGGGGAACGGTCCCTGTATGAGAATAAGTGGGTGCGTCTGACGCTTGCCGACGTGACACCTCCCGACGGCAACCGGTTCGAACACCACGTCGTCCGCTTGCAGCGCGTGGTCATGGTCGCGGTCGTTGACGACATCGACCGCGTTCTGCTTCTCTGGCGGCATCGTTTCGTACCGGATTCCTGGGGCTGGGAACTTCCTGGCGGGATCGCAGAGGCCGGTGAGAGCGATGATCGAACTGCCATTCGGGAAGTCGTTGAAGAGACTGGCTGGAAGCCGCTGACGTTGGAACGGTTGGCAGAGTTTCAGCCGATGCCTGGGATGGTCGACAGCCCGCACGTCATCTTCACGGCCTATGGAGCTGAGCATGTCGGCGAGCCCACGGATGCCGAAGAAGCGTCGATCGTTAAATGGGTGCCGCTGACAGAAGTTGCATCCCTCCTATCGGCGGGGTTGATCGCCGGTGCTGGGTCGATCGTCGGGTTGCTCCAATTGTTGGCCTCGAGGACTGGGTAGTTCGATTGCCGCAAGGCGATTGAGAAGCCGCTGCGACCCGACTTCGCGAGCAAGCTCTTTGGCGAGCCGGATGTGTTGCCTCGACTCATCACGTTGACCTGCAGCGGCCAAGGCTCGCGCAAGATCAGCGTGAACGGCGCACCGCGCGCGAACGAAGTCCGGATCGAGGTCGACGAGCACGTTCCTGAGATCGTCAATCGCAGCCGGGTCGCCCAGCTGTGACAATGCACTGCCCCTCCATCGAGTCAGGTGAGTGACATCCAGCGTTAGAAACGGTAGTTCGAAGTCCACCGGATCAGCGGGAAGAATCTTGAAGGCCTGCTCGAATGCGCGTCGGGCTGGTTCGGCAGCGCCTTCGGCCGCCAGGAACTCCCCCTCCGCTGCAAGCAGCCATGCACGCAACATCGGAGGAAGCGGCGCAAGTGCCGAGGCGTACGCGATCAGTTCGCGGGCTTTCGTCGGTCGGCCCAACTCGAGCAGCGCATAGGCCTGTTCGCCGATGGCGTGCGCGAGCAGTGCGGGTTGGTTCCCCTCAAGACCCGCGAGGCGAGCAGTCGTGAAGTGATCCCATGCGCGCTTCGCGGCGCCTGAGTCAAGGGCCTGCCATCCGGCCAGGGCCGCAGCGTCAGCAAGGACACGGGCCAGCGCTTCCCGCTGGCCGGCAGCGACGGAATGTGCGAGCAACCCCTTAAGCATGTCGACGTGCGCGGTCATCTGATCGAGCATGATCGCAGCGCCAAAGCGTCGGTCTTGCAGCCTGAAGTAGTGCGTCTGGGTTTTCATGAGGGTGACGAGAGCGCTGTCGACTCGTTCGGCGCTAAGCACGCGAGCCGACAGCTCTGCAAAGGCATCGACGGATCCGAGCGCCGGGTCGCCATTTGAGAAGCCGAGTTCAACATCCGTGAGGCCGTACATCTCGCGAAGGACTCGACGGTTGGCCGCGTCCGGTGTTCGCTTCCCGTTCTCCCAGCGGGAGAAAGCCGTTCGAACGGAGCCGAACTCGCCGGCCGATATGCCGAGGCGCTCGGAGATCCGGATAAACGTATTCGCCGCGGCGTCTTGACTCCAACCCCGTGCCTGGCGCGCGCCGCGCAAGGCGGGACCAGCACCTGTTGGGACCGCGGCGGGAGCGACCATGATCGTTCATCATGCCCTGATCAAGGCGGAATTCAAGGGTTACTCGAAGAGACGGTTGCGTCAGCCCCCGTCAACCAGCGTCACTTATCTTCATTCCTCCGTGGCGATTTGCTTCAGGTATGGCCCGCTCCGAGGCCACACATCGAGGAGGAGAAACACACATGAAGCTCATGATCAATACGGAGGGCGTTGCCTTCTTCTGCACTCGCGCGCCGGAAGCGCGGACAGACCGCGAGAGCGGGGCCGCTCGCTTGGACCGCGAAACCGGGCTGCCCCTGTGGCAGGTGCAGGTGGCGGCACTCGACTCGACGGGCGGTGAGGTCTTGGCGATCACCGTCGTCGGACAGCCCGCCGTCGCGGTGGGGTCGGCCGTAGCTGTGGACAACCTGGTTGCGATCCCGTGGACCCAGGGCGACAGGTCCGGTGTTGCATACCGGGCATCCGCGCTGCGAACAGCCAGCGGCGCAATTCCGGGAGCTCACTCCGCGACGGGTGCCGAACGCCCGGCAGGTACCACCGGAAACCCGGCCGGCAAGCCAGGCGCGTAGTCCAGACGCAGGCTCGCTCAGCTCACCCCATCGAGCTGAGCGGGCCTGCAACCAAACTGTAGGGAGGTCCAAAGTGGTACGAAGCGAAAACAGTCAGCCGCCACTCGTCGCGACCGGCATCCTGGACGCTCTGATCGTCGCCGTGGTTCAGCTCACCTGGCTGGCTATCCGCACCGTGGCACGCCTGACGTGGTGGTCCCTTCTTTTCCCGATCCTCAGCGTCCCGATTCTCCTATCCGTGTGGGTATTCACCAAGGGTGGCTGGCAGCAGGGTTCCGCCCTCGCCCTGACTTTCGTTGCTGCGCTCGTGCTGTGGCGAATCTTCCGACCGTTGTCCTTTCGAGCCTGGATCACCGGCCGCATGTGGAAGCGGCGCCGCCGGTTTCACTACCTGCGCCGGTGGCCGAGCGTGTGCGCTCTGCACGGTCTGACGGCCGGTCTCGATGGCACCGTGCTGGTTCCGGTGCTCGGCAAGGTCGAGGTGGGCTATGACCGAGATAAATTGACGGTCAATATCCTGATCGGCCAGACATTTAGCGACTGGTCCTCACGATCCGAATCGCTCGCCTACGCCTTCGGGGCCATGGCCGTGCACATCGAACCGATCGCGCCGGGCTGGATCGTGATCACCGTGCAGCACTCCGACGTCCTCGCGACTCCCCTGATCACGCCCGCGCCAACGGAGCCCACCGACCTGCGGCACGTCCGGGTCGGTCTGCGCGACGATGGCTTGAGTTGGAATCTTGGGATCCAAGGGCACCACATGCTGGTCGCGGGCGCCACCGGTGCCGGCAAAGGCAGCGTTGTCTGGTCGGTGATCTGCGGCCTGGCGCCCGCGATTCGAGACGGGCTGGTCGCCCTCTGGGTCGTCGACCCCAAGGGCGGAATGGAGTTCGCCGCCGGCGAAGCCCTTTTCACCCGTTTCAGTCATGACACCGGAGAGAACACCCTCGCACTCCTCCGGGACGCCTGCTCGATTCTCGTAGCTCGCGCGAACCGACTTCGCGGGGTGACCCGTCAGCACGTCCCCACAGTCGAGGAACCACTGATCGTGATCGTCATCGACGAGCTCGCGACACTTACCGAGTATCTGACCGACAGGAAGCTTAAGGCGGAGATCGAGCAGTTACTCGGTCTCATCCTGTCGCAGGGCCGCGCCGTCGGGGTAACCGTCATCGCTTGCGTTCAAGATCCGAGCAAGCAGGTGCTGTCGCTCAGGCAGCTCTTCCCAATCCGGATCGGCCTGCGTTTGACCGAGGGCATTCAAGTGGGGATGGTCCTCGGAACCGGCGCACGCGAGCGCGGCGCGCTGTGCGATCTGATCAGTGATCAGACCCCCGGTGTCGGCTACGTCTCCGAAGACGGAAAAGCACGGATTAGCCGCGTACGCGCGTTTCACGTCACCGACACCGACATTGCTATTCTCGCGGCGACGTACCGCGCGCCGGAACCACACACCGACGAAGGGTCCGCATAGTGATTGCCCGATCTGGCACGTTCGACCAACGACTGCTCCAAGTGGACGACTACGAAATCGCCGAGATCATTGCCCGCGCGTCCTCGATCGGTTACGACCGATGGTGGGCCCGCGTGGCGGCGGCAGGCTACTGCGCCTCACCGATTCACCTCACACGTAGCGACGAGACGGGTAGCGCGAAGATTCTGGTCCGCTGCAAGAACCGGCGCCAAGCCGTCTGCCCGTCGTGCTCGGATCTCTATGCCGGCGACACTTGGCACCTCGTGCATGCGGGACTCGGTGGTGGCCAGGACGTCCCCCAGTCCGTGTCAGTTCATCCGAAGGTCTTCGTCACTCTCACGGCACCAAGCTTCGGCGCCGTCCACTCCGCGGGGCCGCTAACGTGCACACCGACGAAAGACGATGGGTTCTCGCGCCCTCGTCAATGTCGACACGGGCGGCCGATGGAATGCCACAGGGTCCACGACGGTGCAGACGAGCTCATTGGACAGCCGATCTGCCCGGACTGCTATGACTATGTCGGTCACGTGCTCTTCACTTGGCACGCACCGGAGCTGTGGGCGCGGTTCACACTGACTTTGCGCCGGATGTTGCGGCGGGAGTTGGTATCGCGCGGCGAATCTCCGAAAGCTTTGCGGGTTTCGTTCGTCAAAGTTGTGGAGATGCAGCGTCGGGGTGCACCGCATTTCCATTCGGTCATTCGGCTCGACTCGGCGGACGTGCCCTCTAAGGAGCCACCTCAACCGCCTGTCACGACGATCACGGCGGATGTTCTCGCCGGGTTGGCACGCCAAGCCGCGATCTCAACGCACATCGAGGTGCCTGGCTCTGACGGCGACGTTATTGCGCTTGTATTCGGCAGTCAGATGGACGCGCAGTGTCTCCCGACGCCGGACGAGACCAACGAGACCGCGTCCTCTTTCAATAATGGCGGGTCCACCGCCAGCGGTCGCCGTGTTGCCGGTTACCTCGCCAAGTACGTCACGAAGTCCGTTGCAGACTTCGGCTTGGCACCACGACGAATCAGTCGATACGCGATTGAGCATCTGCAAGTCTCTGACCATTTCCGCAACTTGCTTCGGACGATCGTTCTGATCGCCGCCGATCCTGAGCGCGAGCGCATGCTCGACTGGCTTCACGCACTCGGCTACCGCGGTCACATCACGACGAAGTCGCGCAGTTACTCCACGACAATGACTGCCCTGCGGGCACGCCGGTCCGAGTACAGGAAGCAGAGTCAAAGCCATAGATATGACGCCCCCCTCTTAGGGGCAATGGGCGTCACTACTGCAGCACCCCAGCAGCCGGCACAGCGCGACTCCGAGTGGCAGTACGAGAAGCATGGTCTCGCGACAAGCGGCGAGCGTTTGCTGGCTGTCTCCGCGGCCGTCCGCGAACGTGAGGCACGATGGGCGGCTCGCCAACTATCCGATTCCGCAGGAGGACCAGAAATATGAGCGATGAATCCGGCGAGGTGGCATTTGAACCAATCGCCGTCGATACGGGCACTGCCGCGCGACTACTCGGGTTGAGCCCGTCAACGGTCCGGGCGTACATGCGTCGCGGAGACCTGCTCCCCCGCTATTCAGGGCGGAAGCCGATCTTCACGATCGACGAGCTGAGGAAGTTCGTTGAGACGCTGCCAGACGAGCCGAGGCGATTGTAACCGCTGGGTGGCATCCTCGGTCCCTAGTCGCTCCGAGTCAGCTCCGACGCCTCGTTTCGCAAGACGATGTCATATTCGTCTCCCGTCAATGGGAGCCCGTCTGAAACTAAGCCGCGGTCGTTAGGCGGGGGTCCAAACCTAGGTCCGGCTAGATACCGCCCAAAAATCGTCGAGACTCCGAGGTTCCTTTATCCATGATTTCTTCTGTTCTTCTCCGACGTCTATTGCACCTAAGTGGATAAGTAGGCCTGCCAGCAACTCGGCGCCAGTCCAGCGCCGATATATGTCGAGTTCCTGAACTTGATCAGGCTGGGAGCCACCGGAAATCCGGGCCGTTTCAAGATAAAAATCTACCCACTGCAGGCACTCGGCCTCAAGGATATGTGTGAAGTGCAACAGCGCTACGTTGCCCTGGGCATCTGAGAGTTGTTGCATATGTTGCCGGAGGGCCGCTGTCCCGCGGCCGAGCGCGTCGACGACTCGTGGTTCCGTGTGCATAGCGCGGGGAACGCTGCCGCCTGGCACGAAAGGCGATGGTGGAAATGGCGTCCACCCTTCTGGAAGGAAGGGCGAAGGCGACTGTTCCAAGTCTTGTTGGACGATATCGAACATGTCTGACGCAACCACGGCATGGCGAACGGCCGACATCTGCGCCCCGACTCGGTTCTCTTTGATGTGCGGGTCGCGGGGTACCAGATAGTTCAGAATCTTCCAGGCATCGTGAGTAACCGCCGTCACGAGGAACGCGATCAGAGGTTGCCGGCGTGCTGCCTCAGCGCGGTCCACAAAGTAATCAACGAGAAAGAGGGCGACAAGCGTCGTGAGCGGCAAACCGATAGTTCCAGATAAGACTCCGGCAGTCAGCGCGTGGTCTTGCATCCACGCCGGGATCAGGCCATCCAGCAGGAGAGCGACAGCAATTCCAGCCGCTGCCAGAAGTGCAAGGAAGGAGATGAGCCTTACGGTCAGTTTGTTCATGATCGTCTCTGTGAGCTATATGCATTCTTCAGGTCTGCCGGAGGGCTCCTCAGCCTACAACTCGGCTCGTGTTGCTGGCGCCCGGCAGGTTAGGCCTTGCGATTCTTGGAAAGGTACACCGCCAGCAATCGCCTCCGCCACGTGCGAGATTCGTAGGTGGCGGTGTACACCTACGAGTCGATTGACGGACTGACCGCCCGCTGTCGTGCAGTACCTAGACTAGTTGAATGCGGTGATAGCGCCCCGGCGAAGTGGGTGCCCAAGCGGTCCATGGCATCCCTGGCAGCAGCACTCGAAACGTGTTGGTAGCGGCGAGTGATCTCGTCGGAGGCGTGACCGACGATCTCTCCGATGATGCGGGCGTCGACGCCCAGCTCCATAAGAACCGTCGCCGTTGTGTGCCGTGCCCAATGTGTCGTCGGCGCGGGTGGCGTTCCCTCGGCCTGGTCCTTGAGTGGCTTCGCCTGCTCAGCGGTGATCACGCCGGCGGCCAAAAGGAGGTCTCGCCATTCCTCGCTGTCCTGGCCCGACGTGATCGGAGAACCGTCGGGGTTGCGCCAGATGAGACCGTGCGGGTTTGGCCGATCCGCGGTCGCAGCGAGATAGCGACGGAGTGCTTCGACGAGCTGGGGAATCAAGGGGAAAGTCCGAGGTTTCCCGGACTTCGGCCGCACGAGACAAAGGCGTCCGTCGAGTTGTCGGTACTCAAGGCCATCGGCCAAGATCAATCGACGCTTCGGGCAAGATCCGCCGCGTTTGACAGCGCACTTGCCGCCGCAGCCATGTTCAAACCGTGCTTCCGTCAATGACCACTGAATTGTGAACAAGCCCTTGTCTAGGTCGAGACTGTCGAGGGTGGCCCCGAGGCGCTCCCCTTGCCGCACGCCACCGAGCAGGGCTGTCCACCATCGGGTCCCATCGGTTCGCACGCTTGCTGCCGCGAGGATCTTGATCGCGTCCTGAGTCGGCAAGGCGTCCCGGCTCGAGATCGCGGCCCGCGGCGCATCGACGTCGGCGACGACATTACGGCCGACGATGCCGTCGCGGCGGGCCGATTCGAACATGGCTGACATGATGTTATGCGCCTTCAGCGCTGTCGACGACGAGCGGCCCGCCTGCGCAATCCGCTGGTAGACCTCGCGCACGTCGGAAGGCTTCACAAGGGACATCCGCTTCTTGCCGATCACGGGGACGATCCAGCTGCGTGTCACCGACTCATAGGCGGCGAACGGCTTCGGCTTGAGCTTGGGCCGACAGACAGTTTCAAGCCAATGGCTCGCCCACTGCTCTACGGTTCGCCGTCGATCCAGTGGCGCGCCATAGATCTTGATCTCCTCCTTGAGCTCGTTCAGCTTGTCGCGGGCGCCGCGCTGAGTGCGCGAGGTGACCGTCTCCTGCTTCCGTCGTCCATCGGGAGTAAAGCCGATGTCGATGACGCCGCGCCAGAGATTCTTCGATGGGATGTAGAACAGAGCACCGTCGCCAGGCGATCGCTTCTTAGGCATGAGCCGTGCGATTCGGTACACACATAAGTACACACATGGGTACACACATAGGTACACACATACACCTGATATCAGGTGACGACTAGTGATGACGAGGAAATGCGCTTCACCAGTCTTTTACTGGCATCGAAGGCTATTTCAGTGTGCCCCTGGAGGGATTCGAACCCCCAACCGTTTCCTTAGGACGGAACTGCTCTTCCGTTGAGCTACAGAGGCTGGCTGTCAAAGTTTAGCTGGTGCGAGCCCGATCAGGATCACGCGGGCGGGTATAGGAACAGCGCGACGTCGCTCGGCGAGACCGTGCGCTTGTGATACGCGTGGCTGCCCATCCAGTTGTACTCCTCGAGCACGACGGATCCGTCACCGCCGATCGACTGCACATAAGCGACATGGTTGTAGTTGAACCAGGCGACCGCGCCGACGACGGGTGTCTTGCTCGTGGTCCAGCCGTGGTTGGACCACGCACTCGCCCAGGCGCTCGCGTTGCCGCCGCCGGGGGTCAGGCTGTTCCAGGTCCAGCGCCAGGAAGAGCCGGTCGAACCGGCGTCGCGGTTCAGGCGCCAGGCCACGAAGTCGACACACTCGCGGTAGTAGTAACTGAGCGGGGATAGGCCGCCACCCTGCGACTCGGTGGGCATGTTGTACCAGGGGTAGTCATCACCCTCCGCACGCACGCCGTAGACGGCGAAGGCCGCCGCAGCGGCACGGGCGGTCGCCACCTGCTGGGCAGCGAGGGCCTTCTTGGCCGCGAGCGCCTGCGCCGCGAGCTGCTCTTTCGTGGTGGCAGCGAAGCCGTCACGCGAAACAGTGACCGCGGTCGCCGCTGCTGCGACGGTGAGGCCCTGCACGGTCTTGTTCCCCGACGAGTGCGTTGCGCTCGTCATGTCACCGGCTGCGCGCGGAGTGAAGGCGTACGCGGGCAATGCCGCGGTGAGGAAGATGGCCGGGATGGCGAACACGGCGATCGCGATCTTGACCGGATGCCGCCGCTTGCGTGGGAAACGACCGACCGGCTTCGCGGGCGAGGCCGAAAAACGGCTACGCGGCCTCACTGCGGGAACGACGACGGGTTCGGGCTTCGGTGCCAGGAATTGCTCCGTGGCCGGGCTCAAAGCCGGGAGCGCGTCGCGCTTGGCCCGGAGTTCGCGACGAGTGAGAAAGACCTCGGGGCTCGCTTCGGAATCGGACACGCCAGACTCGGGCAACAGGATTCCTCTGGATCGTGGCGTATCAATCGGGTTCATCCCACCCTAGGGGAAACCGTCGAAGAAGTCACCCCCGGCGTTACACATCCGTTACATTGCCTGATCAGGCGGCAGGCGCAAGATACTCGTCCCATTGCGGCAATGGTCGCTCGACTCCGCGCACGACCCAGCTGGACCCGATCGGGATCTTCGGATGGAAGAGCAGATCCCAGCCCATCTCGGCGGGAGTGCGATCGCTCTTGATGTTGTTGCAGCGCAGGCAGCAGGCCACGAGGTTGTCCCAGCTGTCCCGGCCACCGCGGGAACGGGGCTGCACGTGGTCGATCGTATTCGCAGTCCGGCCGCAGTACGCGCAGCGATGGTCATCCCTGCGGAGTACGCCGCGCCGGCTCACCGGCAGCGAACGGGAGCGCGGGAGATGCACGTACCGCGTGAGGATGATCACGCTCGGTCGATCCCACGAGCCTGTCGTCGCCCAGACCGGGTGGGCCTGGTCGGCGGCCACGATGGTGGCCTTCTGATTCATGACCAGCACGATGGCCCGTTTGAACGAGACCACGGCGAGGGGCTCGTAGCCCGCGTTCAGAACAAGTGTGCGCATTCGTTCCCTTTCGAAAAGGGCTGGACGGCTTCCAGCCATTCGATCTACTCCCTCGCACCGAGAGTCAGGGGCAAACGGGCAAACAAAAAGGGCGCTGTCACAATGACAACGCCCTACGGTCTGAAACGCGAGAACACGCACAACTCAGACAAGTTTGACTGCCGTGCCGCAACGCAAAGCGGCAGCGCACATCCATGGTGTGGATCGTGCATCGCTCGCGCATTGGCTCTCCCAAAAGACTCGCAGTACTACAGAGCATCAGGTTAACGCACAAGCGACACGCCGCGCAGCACCCCACAACACTTCGTGGGCAAGCTGTTACGCATTGTTCACATCGTTGCCGCCCGGCGAGGCCCCGTCACGGCCGCGCCGGGCCCGTCGGAGCGACTCAGATCCCGAGGCGGACGATGTAGTACGAGCTCGTCCAGATGGGCTGCACCCTCACGGAAGCCCCCTCATAGGGCGCGTGCAGAATGTTGCCATTGCCGGCGTAGATGCCGTCGTGACCGTCCATGATGACAAGGTCACCCGGCTGCGCATCGGCGAGGGAGATGCGGGTGCCCGCGGCGCCCTGGCCTGCTGCCGAATGCGGCAGGCTGATCCCGAACTGGGCGTAGACGTACATGACGAAGCCCGAGCAGTCGAAACCGGCGGGGGTCGACCCACCGTAGACATAGGGAACACCCTGGTACTGCAGGCCGACGTTATAGACGGATGCGAGGCTGAACGTCGGGTAGGACGGGTTCGCCAGGAAGTCGGAGACCGACGGCCCCGAATACGCGGCCGCATACGTCGTCATGGAGGCGGCCGCGGCGACGCGGCGCGCTTCGGCTGCTGCTGCGGCGGCCGCAGATGCTGCTGCTGCCTTGGCCGCGGCGATCTCTTCCGGCGTCGTGGCGCTGAAGCCGTCGCGGGCGACGCTGACGGTCGAGGCCTGGTCGGCGACGGTGAGCGACTGGGCGCCCGACCGCGTGAGGGCCGTGGATGCCGTCGTGCCGTGCGCGATATCCGTGCCGGGAGAACTCGGCGCGAACGCGTATGCGGGGATCGCCATGGTGGCGACGAGTCCGCCGGCCAGGGTCATCATCACGACGTTGGCGATGGCGCCGCGCCGGCGTGACGGGCGGGTGAAGATCCCGCGCGCGGGGGCCTCTTCACGCTGCGCCGGCGTCGGGGCCGGCCGTGCGGGTGTCGGGGCAGAACCTCGACGGGACAGTCTTCTACCTAATTCTTCGGCCAAAGTGTGTACCTCCGGCGCCTCGACAACACTAGGTAGTTGCCCCGTCCAATGCGTTGGTCGCATGTGTTACCGAACCAGGAGACGGGAAGAGAGACGTCCTGCTTCGAGCCCGGCGGCCGGTTCTGGCCTGTGGGACTCGTCCGACAGTACGTGAGGTTTCTCCGTTTGTCACCCCTTGGTGACGATTTAGTAACGAACGCGTAACGAAAGGGTCATCTTTCGACCGACGACAACCCGGCATCCGTTCGGATTTTGCCCCGCGAAACGGGCGGTTAGAGAGCGGCGACCGGGGTAGCCACGAAGATGTGGCTCGCGACTTCATTGGGCAGTTCGAGACCCTCAGCGAACCCCGCGACCTCGACGAGAACGTAGGAGCCGAGTGCCGAGAAAACCGCCGAATTGCCCGGCATCACGCCGGCGTTCTTGAGCTGGGCGAGGAGTTCCGGGTCGAACTGCACCGGTTCGCCGAGGCGGCGGATGACGGCGGTCACCGGGGTCGTCGACCCCGCGACGACCTCGACGAGGTTCGTGACTCCCGCCATGAATGCGACGGCGGGCGAGTCGCCCAGTTCGTCGAGCCCAGGGATCGGGTTGCCATACGGTGACTCGGTGGGATGCCCGAGCATCTCCAGGATCTTGCGCTCGACCTGTTCGCTCATGACGTGTTCCCAGCGGCAGGCTTCGTCGTGGACGAACTCCCATTCGAGGCCGATCACGTCGCTCAGCAGGCGCTCGGCGAGGCGGTGCTTGCGCATGACATGCACGGCCTTACGGCGCCCGTTGATCGTGAGTTCGAGGTGGCGGTCGCCGGACACGACGACGAGCCCATCCCTCTCCATGCGCGCGACGGTCTGCGAGACGGTCGGGCCGGAATGGCCCAGTCGTTCGGAGATCCGGGCCCGGAGGGGGACGATCCCCTCCTCCTCCAGATCGAGGATGGTGCGGAGATACATTTCGGTCGTGTCGATCAGATCAGTCATCGCCGGCCTCCCAGTGCCTCCGTGTGCGTCACAACCTTATCGCCGTGTTAGGGGTCGTTAGAATCGCCTCATGTCGAATCTGATAATTCCCTCCGAACTCTTGCCCGTTGACGGACGATTTGGCTGCGGCCCGTCCAAAGTCCGTCAGGAACAGCTTGAGTACCTCCTTAAATCTGGCACGTCCATTATCGGTACCTCCCATCGTCAGGCGCCGGTGAAGAACCTGGTCGGCCGGGTCCGAACCGGCCTGGCGGAGCTGCTCCGCGCTCCGGAAGGCTACGAAGTCGTCCTCGGCAACGGCGGGTCCACCGCCTTCTGGGATGCAGCCGCGTTCTCCCTTATTTCCAAGAAGGCCCAGAACCTCGTCTTCGGCGAGTTCGGCGGCAAGTTCGCTGCCGCGGCGAGCGCACCGTTCCTCGAAGCACCCGACGTGATCAAGGCCCCGGCGGGCTCGCGCAGCGAGGCCGTTCCGACCGAGGGCGTCGACGTGTACGCCTGGCCGCAGAACGAGACCTCGACCGGTGTGATGGCGCCCGTCACCCGCGTGCACGGCGACGCCGGAGCGCTGACCGTCATCGACGCCACGAGCGCCGCCGCCGGCATCGACTACGCCGCCGACCAGGCGGATGCGTATTACTTCGCCCCGCAGAAGAACCTCGCCTCCGACGGCGGCCTCTGGATGGCGCTCTTCTCCCCCGCGGCCATCGAGCGCGTCGAGCAGATCGCCGCGAGCGGCCGGTACATCCCGGAGTTCCTCAGCCTGAAGAACGCGATCGACAACTCGCGCCTCAACCAGACCCTGAACACGCCGGCCGTGGCCACCCTGCTCCTGATCGAGAACCAGCTCGACTGGATCAACGGCAATGGCGGCCTCGCCTGGGCCTCCGCACGCACCCGCGAGTCCTCCTCGGTGCTCTACGACTGGGCAGCGACCGTTGACTACGCGACGCCGTACGTCGTCAACCCCGACCACCGTTCGCAGGTTGTCGCGACGATCGACTTCGACGACGCGATCGATGCCTCCGCCGTAGCCAAGGCGCTGCGCGCGAACGGCATCTCCGACACCGAGCCCTACCGCAAGCTCGGCCGCAACCAGCTGCGCGTCGCGACGTTCACGGCGATCGAGCCGAACGACGTACGCCAGCTCGTCAAGTCCATCGAATTCGTCGTCGCCAACCTGGGCAAATAGCGGTCCTCGTGCGCCTCTGGCTGAGAGACAGCGAGCGCCGGCCCGATCCTGAGCCGGCGAAAGCGGATGCGCGCACGCCGATCCTGATCGGAGCACTCGCCTGGCTCGTGGCCGCGGGTCTCGCCCTGGCTTTCCAGGGTGAGCTCGCGGCCCGCGGGCTCGGCTGGTGGCTGTGGTGCGCGGTGGCCGGGGTCGGTCTCGGCGTCGCCGGGCTGGTCTGGCTGCGCCTGAGGCGCCGGTAGCGCGTCAGACGCTATTCGTCTTCGTCGATGTCGTCCGGGTCGATGTCATCGTCTTCTTCTTCGTCATCATCGTCGTCGTCTGCGTCGTCGTCATCGGTGTCGTCGTCATCGGTGTCGTCGTCATCGTCATCGTCATCGGTGTCGTCGTCGAGAGCGTCGGCGGCCGCGGTCGCAGCGACCAGGTCCTGGGCCGTGCGGTAGTCGGCGAGGCGATCGGACCACGGGATCCACTCGGGTGCGACGAGGGCCTCGTCCCCCGGCGTGAGCTCGGTCTCGAGCACCTGCGGCAGGGATTCCCCGTCGATGCGCGAGAGCGTGACGGTCCAGCGCCAGCCCGGATACCCGGTCATGGTGCAGTCGAAGAGCAGCGACACGACCCGGTCACCCTCGACGACGTGTCCGAGGGGGTCGCCGATGGTGTCTTCCGGCGTGAAGGTGAGGAGGGCGGCCCTGGCCACCTCGACAGCAGCGACGAGTGTCTCGTCGGTGGGAACGGCATCCGCTGCCGTCGACTCGGCGTCGTCGGCCACGGCGTCATCGGCGACGGCGTCGACAGCCGGTACGTCGAGTGTGGTGTCTTGGATCTGCTCAGGCATCGAGTTCCTCTGCGACCTTGCGAAGCATGGCGGCGATCTTGTGGCTGTGGGCGCTATCGGGGTAACGGCCGCGACGCAGGCTCGCACCGATGCCGTCGAGCACCTTGACGAGGTCCTCGATGATGATGGCCATGTCGTCGGCGGGCTTGCGGCTGAGCTTGACGAGGCTCGGCGGCGCTTCGATGATGCGCACGGACAGCGCCTGGGCGCCGCGCTTGCCATCGGCGATGCCGAATTCGAGCTTCGTTCCTGGCTTGACCGTCACTCCGGTGGGCAGCGCAGAAGCGTGGAGAAAAACCTCCTGGCCGTCATCGGAACTGATGAAGCCAAAACCCTTCTCCTCGTCGTAGAACTTGACCTTGCCGGTGGGCATCTGGACCTCGCTGAATTCCGGGCGCGCGACATGCGCGCCAACCGCACCCAGCTTATTCGGTTGCACTCGTCCCCGCCCCGTATCCTTGACACTGTGACCAATCAAACTCCACACGCCGCCGGCCGGCCGGAACGCATCCTCGCCTATATGGTCGCCGCCACCGTCGGCCTGTCGATCCTCGCGTTCTTCGCCGTCATCATCGGCACCTGGCTCGGCGCCGGCGCCAACAACGGCTTCGGCGAGGGTGTCTGGCCCGCGATCCTCGCGCTCCCGCTTGTCGGACTGCCGATTGGATTCATCCTGATTATCGTTCTCCTGGTGACGACCACCGTCCGCCGCGCTCGCGAGGCACGACAGAACGGGGAGTAACGCCGTGCTGACGCTCGCCTCACGCCTTCGTGCCCTCGACGACGCGGCGTTGCGCCGCACGATCGAGATCCGCGCGATCTCAGCCCACGGCATCCGTGATTTCTTCGACCTCGCCGAAGCCCTGCTGAATCCGGCCGCGGTCCAGGCAGCCCTCTCCCGGCTCGACCGGTCGACTCTGGCCGTGCTTGCGATCACCGCCACCGAGGCGCCCGCCGAACCGACCGAGCCGACGGGTGTGCCCGGCGCGTCCCTCGGCCTCGATGCGCTCACTTCCCGCCTCACCGAGCTCGGCGGCCTGCCCGTCACCCGAGCGGATGTCGCCGCGCGCGCAGCCGTGCTCGACGAACTGATGCTCGCACTCCTGTCCGACGACGGCCTCAGGGTATATCCGGCGGTCGCCGAGCACCTGGCCACCTGGCCCGACCTCGGCCTGCCGTCCGCCCTCGAACTCGCATCGACACCCGCGCCCTCCGCACTCGCTACCGTGATCACGACCGACAGCCGCTTCACCGACCGCCTCGCCGCCGAACGTGCCTTCGCGGCGGTCTCCTCAATCGCAGAGCTCGTCACCGAACTCTCCCGGGAGCCCGTGCGCGAGCTCAGCCGGGGCGGACTCGGCCTGCCGGACACCAAGCGCCTCTCGTCCGTCATGGGCATCGATATCGACGCCGTCGCCACCTACGTCGCGACAGCAGCCAGGGCGCAGCTCATCGCGCACTCGACCGGGTACTGGAACGAGACGGAGGCCGGCGAGGCCTGGCTCCTCGAGGGCACTGCGCACCGCTGGGCGGCCCTGGCCGGCTCCTGGCAGGCGGCACTGCCCGCCGACGTGCGCAGCATCCTCGCGCACCGCCCCGGCGTCTCCTGGGGCGAGGGACTTCGCAGCTTCGTGACCTGGCTCTACCCAGCAGGCGGCGAGTGGATGGACACCCGCGTCACCGAGTTCGCCCGCGACGCCGAGCTGATCGGCATCACCGCTCACCAGACCACGAGCCCGGCCGGTGCCGCTGTCCTGGCCGAAGACCTCGAGGGCGCCATCGCCACGATCGGGGCGTCCCTGCCTGCAGAAGTCGGCGCCGTCTACCTGCAGAACGACCTCTCGATCGTCTCCCCAGGCCCCCTGGCTCCCTCGATCGACGCCCGGCTCCGCGGCCTCGCCGACGTCGAGAGCCGCGAACTGGCCCTCAGCTACCGAATCTCGGCGACCTCGGTCAACCGGGCACTCGCCGCGGGTGAAACCGCCGAGTCACTCCTCGACTTCCTGCGCACGATCTCACTCACCGGTATCCCCCAGCCCATCGAGTACCTGATCCGGGAGTCCGCAGGCCGGTATGGACGGATCCGGGTCGGCGAGGTGGCCGCACCGACCGCGCTCAGCCGGAGCTACGTCCGCTCGGACGACGATGAACTCCTCGGCACCCTCGCCGTCGACCAGACCCTCGGCCCGCTCGGACTCGTCCGCGCGGACGCCCACCGCCTCACGAGCCGCTTCACCTCGGACGTCGTGTTCTGGGCGCTCAACGACGCCAAGTACCCGGTCGCAGCGGAGAGCTCCGACGGAGAGGTCCTGCACCTCCGCAGGCACCAGCTCGCCAGGGTCCTCCCCCCTGAGGCCCCTGACCTTGCACTCATCCTGGTCGAAAAGCTCCGTGCCACGGACGGCGGCGAAGACGTCGCCGCCGACGCCTGGCTCGCCCGCCAACTCGATTCGGCGATCAAGTCCAAGCAGACCGTCATCGTCAGCATTGCGATGCCGGGCGGGGTCGTCGTCGACTACCTGCTCGAACCGGCCAGTGTCGGAGGAGGCCGATTCCGCGCCAGGGACCGCCGTGCCGACATCGAACGCACTCTGCCGCTCTCGAGCATCATCAGCATCACACCCGCCCCATAAGCGGGGGTGGGCCGATGGGAGGCTCCCAGCCATGCGGGCGTAGGATTAACGGCTATGTCTGATGGCCCACTGATTGTCCAGAGCGACCGCACGGTTCTGCTCGAAGTCGCCCACCCCCTCGCCGAAGATGCGCGCCACGACCTCGCCGTGTTCGCCGAGCTGGAACGGGCCCCTGAGCACATCCACACCTACCGGATTACCCGGCTCGGACTCTGGAACGCCCGCGCGGCGGGACATGCGGCCTCGGACATGCTCGGGACCCTCGAGAAGTATTCCAAGTTCGCGATCCCGCAGACCGTGCGGATCGACATCGAGGAGACCGTCGGGCGCTACGGCCGCCTGATCATCGAGCGCGACGACGAGGGCCAGCTCGTGCTGCAGAGCAACGACCGGGCCGTGCTGATGGAGATCTCCGGCGCCAAGCGGATCGCCCCCCTGCTGATCGGCCACCCGACCCCGGATTCCTTTCTCGTCGAACCCTGGGCCCGCGGTCAACTCAAGCAGGAACTCGTCAAGCTCGGCTGGCCGGCCGAGGACCTCGCCGGCTACACGCCGGGAACCCCGCACGACATCGCGCTGCTCGAGAACGGCTGGGCGCTGCGCGACTACCAGAACAAGGCCGTCGCGAGCTTCTTCGACGGCGGTTCCGGCGTCGTCGTCCTGCCCTGCGGAGCGGGCAAGACCCTCGTCGGCGCCGGCGCGATGGCGACGGCGAAGACCAACACGCTCATCCTCGTGACCAACACCGTCTCGGCCAGGCAGTGGCGCGACGAGCTCCTCAAACGCACGACCCTCACCCAGGACGAGATCGGCGAGTACTCGGGGCAGGTCAAAGAAGTCAAGCCCGTCACGATCGCGACGTACCAGATCCTCACCGCGAAGCGGAAGGGCGAGTACGCCCACCTCGAACTCCTCGACGCGATGGACTGGGGCCTCGTCATCTACGACGAGGTGCACCTCCTTCCCGCGCCGGTATTCAAGCTCACGGCCGAACTGCAGGCCCGCCGCCGCCTCGGCCTCACCGCGACGCTCGTCCGCGAGGACGGCCGCGAGGGCGACGTGTTCAGCCTGATCGGCCCCAAGCGTTTCGACGCACCGTGGAAGGAGATCGAGGCCCAGGGCTTCATCTCCCCCGCCTCCTGCTACGAGGTACGGATCGACCTGCCGCAGTCCGAGCGGCTCACCTATGCCGCCGCAGCGGACGACGAGCGATACCGGCTCGCCGCGACCGCCCCGGCCAAGCTCGACGTGGTCAAGCGTCTCGTCGCCAAGCACCCCGGCGAACGCATCCTCGTGATCGGCCAGTACCTCGACCAGATCGACGAACTCGCCGACGCCCTCAACGCGCCGAAACTCACCGGGGCGACCCCCGTCGACGAACGCGAACGGCTCTACCAGGCTTTCCGGGTCGGCGAGGAGAACCTGCTCGTCGTCTCCAAGGTCGCGAACTTCTCCGTCGACCTGCCCGAGGCGACCGTGGCCATCCAGGTCTCCGGGTCGTTCGGCTCGCGCCAGGAGGAGGCGCAGCGGCTCGGCCGGTTGCTCCGTCCCAAGGAGTCCGGCCTCGCCGCCAACTTCTACACGCTCGTCGCCCGCGACACCGTCGACCAGGACTTCGCACAGAACCGCCAGCGCTTCCTCGCGGAGCAGGGGTACAGCTACACCATTCTCGACGCGAACAACCTCGACACCGACGCCCTGGTCGACGAGGCCGCAGCAGGCATCCGCTGACCTGCCCTGACCGATCCGACGGAATCGGTCAGGGCGACGGGCGCGTGTAGCGCAGGAAGAGCATGTCTCCGGCAGTGAGCACGTGGCCGAGACGCATCGGGCGTGACGCGGCCGCGGCACTGTGCGCGATACGGCCAGAGGTGCCTGCCTCGAGAACCGGGCTCAGGCTCAGGCAGAGTTCGTCAACGGCATCGGCCGTGAGCAGCGCCCCGAACAGGCTCGGGCCGCCCTCACAGAGCACCTGGCGCAGGCCCCGCGCGGCAAGCTCGCGGAGCGCGAGCGGGAGATCGATCGTCGCCGCCCCGCAAACGAGCACGTCGGCCACGGCCTCGAGGTCGGCGCGCTTGTCGGCAGGTGACCCCGCGTGCGTGATGACGATCGGGCGCGTCGCGGCGTCCGTGAACAGCGGATGCCCGGCCTCGAGATCCAGGCGCCCGCTCACGACCGCGATCCGCGGCTGCGGCGGGAGCCCGTGCGCGACGCGCCAGGCCTCGGCTGCGGCATCCAGGCGGATGCCACCGTAGCCCTCGGCGCGGACCGTTCCGGCGCCGACCAGGATCACGTCGGTGAGGGTCCGGAGCGTGTCGAAGACGAGCTTGTCGTCGGCATTGTTCAGGCCACCGCTCAGGCCGTCGTGGGTCGCGGCGCCGTCGAGGCTCGCGATGAAGTTCACCCGCAGCCGCGCGGCGGTCCTGTCCTCGATGCGGTAGGCGTCGAGGAGACCCGCCTGGCTGAAGTCGGTCATCGTTCAGGCCAGGTTGTGGCGCTCGTACGCCGGTTCGCGGAAGCCCAGGATCGCCTCGGTCATCCGAACGGCGTCCACGGCGGCGCGCACGTTGTGCATCCGCACGATCCGGGCGCCCTGCATGATGCTGAACACGGCGGCGGCGAGGGAGCCCTCGACACGTTCGTCACGGGCGCGGCCGAGGGTCTCGCCGATGAAGTCCTTGTTGGAGACCGCGACGAGGGTCGGGTAGCCGAGCGCGGCGATCTCGGGGAGGCGCCGGGTGAGCTCGAGCGAATGCCGGGTGTTCTTGTTGAGGTCATGGCCGGGATCGATGATGATCCGCTCTGCGGGGATCCCCCGGGAGAGGGCCAGCTCGGTGCGCTCACGCAGGAACGCGGCGACCTCGCCAACGACGTCGCCGTAGCGCGGGGCCGGGTGCGGCATCCGCGGGCGAGCGAGGCTGTGCGTCACGACGAGGGTCGCGTCGCTGTCCGCGACGATGTCCGCCATCAGCGGGTCGTGGATGCCGGTGGTGTCGTTGATGACGTCGGCGCCTGCCGCGAGCGCCGCCCGTGCGACGGCCGGCTGGAAAGTGTCGACGGAGATGACCGCGCCGGCGCCGCGCAAGGCCAGGACGACCGGGACGACACGGTCGATCTCCTGTTCGACGGGGACGGGCGGGCCGGGCGC